>JAPORV010000452.1 GCA_026710055.1 Aestuariivita sp. | reverse complement strand
CAAGGAGCTTTTTGAGAAACGTGAGCAGGTTCTGACGAACCTGGCCACAATCAGCGATCATCCTTCTGACACACGCGACGCCGATGGAGTTCTTAGTGGACCCGACCCCGTCTGAAGATGCCGCGCATCGCCTTCCATAAAGAGTGTCTGTCTGCCTGTCTGCGTCGGTTGCAAGAGCATGATCCGCAGTTGCGTGCTGCCCACAAGCTAAATTAGCTCTGAACAAGCCTCAAAAACTGGTTTATAAGAGCCCGAATTGTTCATTTTCTCATTCGGAGTTTCCTCATCATGACCCCTCTTGCACCAATCCGCCAGACGTTATTTTCGCCGGAAGGTCAACAGATCTGAGCCGAGATGCCAGCCCCGACAACCTTTTCGGGACGCATGGCCTTTGCGCGCGCAGTGTGTGCGCGTTTTGAGTTTGTGGATACCCGAGGAACGCTGCGGGAATCCAGTTGCATTGCAGCGTTACGGGAACTTGAAACGGCGGGTCGGATCACGTGACCCCCGGCATTGCCCGCAAGCCAGCGTCCTCACGCCCGTTGATGCAATCGACCTCGGTGGCCCCTGCGCTGGATGTGCCGGCACGTGTGGACAGGGTGTTGGGATTGGCAGTGCAGTTAGTTGACACGAAAGCTGAGGCGCGTCTATTGGCGCGTTTGTTATATGATGAGGGGCTTATCAGCAATTCCCGCTAGAACATTTTTTTCTACTTTTCTCAGAGACTTAGAGATCAAATGACACTCGTCACTATTCACCCGAGTTAGCGGGAATTGCTGGGGGCTTATATACATTACTTGACAAAGATGAAATCGTGTTGGCCAAACAACCTTAATCAGCGTGAAAGACAGGTGAATCAGGGGTGATATCGGGTTGATTACCCATATCACCATCCTCTTGTAAGGAGAATTATCCTGTGTCAAGTAAGGTATATAAGCCCCTAAATATATTAATGTTACGGTATACTAGAATGCGAATTTAACGATCACGCTAATAGATCTTCACCCGGTATGAAGCCATTAGGACCAGTAATTAGTAACCAACTGATGAAGAAACTGTGCAATTTCACCAAGTTTTTGATCAAAATCATCATTCGACGGTACATTATCTATAGCTCGCAAAAGCCTCACGCATTCGCTTTGGTTTTGCCTGATCAGATCAGGAAGAATCTCTTTTGTCGGGATCCACTGACCATACCGCACGCTAAGCACAAATAAGCAGGCCGCTCGGGCTGTGCGACCATTTCCATTGATAAAAGGGTGAATGTAGGTGAGGCGCCATAGAACGTAGGCTGCTAGCACGAACGGATCCACTTCCGACCAATACCGGTTCACCCTATTGGTGAACTCATCCATAAGATCTGGAACGCGCTAGTAATCGACATATACCCGGCCATAATCGTTAGAGACCGGGCAAGGGCGATAGTCGCCAGCCTTCTCGTGAAGACACACAATGGCTTGGTAGTTCAGTGCCTTGATGATAGTTTGCGACAAATAAGGCTGGTTAACTTCAAGAGCGACTTCGACAATAGAAGCCAGAAAATCGTGATGTCGGATGCCGTTTCTTGCTGTAAGCTTTATGTGCGAGTGGTGGTCTTCACTTTCTGATAAATTAAACAGGTTCACTCCGAAGAATCCTGCTCGGGATACCCGTCCATTTCGTATATCATTTCACGGATCTCTTCGTCAGACGGAGGATTCTTGACGGTTCCTTTTACAAACGAGATCTTTTCTCGAATGACCTGTTCACGAGTTCGGCGACGCTTTTCAATGTTCGGCAATTCAAACTTTCGATCAGCTGACAGGTTATGCATTTATTCCTCCTTTGGATTAGAACTACAAAGTAAATGTTTGTATCTGGGAATTACAATTTTCTTTTTGTGTTCTCTGTTGATATCCATCCCGCACTTTCTGTTTTTCTTATTCTAGTGTCTGTAAAAAAACTCTAAATTCGATATTAAAACGCTGAAAAAGTTGACTCTTTTGTCACTTTTCTCTGGCGAAGATTGCGGGTATTTGGGACAATATCAGCAATTACACCCAAGATTTGCCCCAAATCAGCAAATCTTCGCCAGAATCTCTCGAAAGAAAGGTCACATTATGCGCACATCCTTCGCCATACAACCCCTTCTTGGCAATACTGCCATCGAACAACTCAGCTTTGACCCTAACT
>JAPORV010000450.1 GCA_026710055.1 Aestuariivita sp. | reverse complement strand
TAAGACTTCGGAGTCGTAAGCGTTGGCATCAAGGTATGCAGTGATTAATTGTTGTGCCTCTTGATGTCGGCGCAGACGTATCAACCTGACCATACGAGCAATCAAACGGCTACGCATTTGCTTTGTAAAGTCACTGCCGACACGTAGTTCTTGATTGTAAATCAGAATTGCCTCTTGGTTACTCTCCTTTATTGCACTTTCAAATTTCTCTATTACGATACTGTTATTATTGGTATCATCTTCGGTGTAGATGTTTTCGGCTGTATCATCGCCGAAAGCTGCGATTTGAGGGGCTTCCCTGTTTTGTTCGGTGTTATCCGGAAGTAGCGACATCATATTGTCAAAACCGTCATCTTGTGCCGTAGCTAGAAACCATCCGACTATGAGACCGGCTAAAAACCAAAAAGTTATATTGAGTAACGGCATTTTGCTTCGTGCATAAAAAGTTCTATTATAGGGTATATCGGCATATAAGGACGGAGGAAATCGGAAATATGTATTCTCAAAAAAGCTGCACTGGTCAACGAATATTAAATAGCATTGGTATATTGCTCTTTTTATTATCTGCATTAGTATTTGCCGACACATATAAAGTAGGTGAAACCTTCCAGGATTGCCGAACTTGTCCTGAAATGGTAGTTGTACCCAAAGGGAAATTTTTGATGGGATCTCCTGAAGATGAAGCATGGTCTTACGAAGCTGAGTGGCCACAACATCAGGTTAATATTTCTAAACCTTTTGCAGTAAGTAAATATGAAGTGACCGTAGGGCAATTTAGGGAATTTATTAAGGAGGAGGAATATAAAGTTAGCGGTATGTGTCAAAAATATGATTTTAATTCTAGAGCTTGGAATTTTGAGGCTGATCTTAATTGGGAGAGTCCAGGCTTTGAGCAAACCGACGATCATCCGGTAGTTTGTGTTGCATGGGACGATGCTAAAGCGTATGTCAAGTGGCTATCAGATATAACCGAACAAAAGTACCGATTATTGAGCGAAGCAGAATGGGAGTATGTGGCGCGCGCTGGTACGACTACAGCTTATCATTTTGGTGCAACGATTTCTCAAGAACAGGCAAACTACGATAGCATGAAGAACGGTACTGTTGAGGTGGGGCAATATGACTGCAATGCTTTTAATCTGTGCGATATTCACGGAAATGTATGGGAGTGGGTAGAGGATTGTTGGCATGATGATTATAGAGGAGCACCGTCGGATGGTAGTGCATGGAGTGATGGGTGTGATTCTGTAGAGGATTTCGCTGGTGTAAATATTCGTATATTACGTGGAGGAGCATGGACTGATAATGATATAGGTTTGCGCTCTGCCTTTCGTCGTAATAAAAGTGCTGCATGGTGGCGTGACAATGAAACAGGATTCCGTATTGCGCGGAACCTCAACTAAACTCTAATTCCGCAATAGAGAACTGTAAAAGGTTGCAAACTTTTATATTACAACACTCTCAGGCAAATTACTGAGTCACCTAATGGGTGAAAGATAATTATTGATGATTTTTCACATGAAACTCCGCACAAAGCCTTATTATTCTGCTATGGTTATTATTATTTAATCAGCAAAATTATTGGAGGTGTGGTGTCAAAAGGAAGCAAGAAAAAGCGAGATAAGCAGTTCAAGCGAACACCTTATACGCTAGGTATCACTGGCGAGAAGTTAACCTCTCGCAGTGGTTTGTTGGTAGCCATTCATGTGCTAGAAGCACTCAAAATCAGGCAACAGGCGGATGGCTTATTTCCGGCATTGGGTAGCAATATCAGTTATCACCACAGCACCGTCGTCAATGCCTTTGTGTTGATGCTCAACGAGGGCAGAAAATGTCTTGCAGATGTTTACCACCTACACACTGGGAAAGAGTTGCTTAAGTTGGCTGGTATTGAGTAGATTCCGGGAGCAAATACTTTGGCGAGATGGCTGCACCGTCATGGCGAGGCCGAAGTACCGCTAATTCACCAGATCAGTCGTGAGGTGATTGCCAAGACCTTAGGGTCATCGAGAGTTAAACGCACTACTTTGGATATAGACGCAACGGCTATTTTGAATAACAAAGCCGAGGCGCAGTGGACTTATTTGAAGCAGCGCGGTTTTATGTCAATCATCGGTACGATAGCTGAAAGCGGTCAGGTCATCGCCGTAGAGTTCCGTGACGGGAATGTGCCACCA
>JAPORV010000418.1 GCA_026710055.1 Aestuariivita sp. | reverse complement strand
GAAGATGTCTCGCTGGCTACGCCAAAATACCCAAACTCTGGGAGATCTGGATAAATTGAGGGGTGGTAAGCGCGCTACTCTCATCTAGATTTATGCGCTACAATGCCCACGATATGCTAGATGGCGTAGTCTTGGACGCCTTTCAGAGCATAGACAGCGTCAAGCTGGATTAATTGGGAGAAACATATGGCGAAGGTAAACAAAGTCGTTCGATTAGCCCTGTCCGGGGGCATAATCGGCCTTATAGCGACGAACCCCCGGAGAGCGTTGGACAACGTAATCGACAAGGAAAACCAAGACGGATGGAATGCGATTCACTTCGCCCCGCACACAGACACGAACCTGTTGGCCTCCATTCTGCGTATCGTCGTCTTAGTCTTAACTCTATTCTTATGGACTTGGGGTGCCGGTTATCTGATCCTATTCGAACGCGAAACCGCAAGATAAGACGTCACTCGTCGACCCGTGTATGATAGTCAACATATATGGCGGCGACGAGTTGACCGTTACGATGGAATTGCTCATGAGGAGTTAGGGCATCATCCTTACGTACGCGAGTACTGGCGGCGATAACAATGGAATTGCCGGACGGAAGTTCTATACGCCATTTCTTTCCAGCTGCCCCATCCTCCAGCCACCAAGCTTCTGGCTCACCCCGCGCCTCACCGATCATCCTTCCGCCACGTTTGAAACGAAAATGGGTTCCATACCCGTTAACGTCACAAATCGTGTCTACGGGGAACACTTAATCTAATCGTCCCATCTGTTCATCATCATCTCAAGCATGTTGTAGTAGCTTCTTCGATCATCTTTGCAGAGCTTCTTGAACCGCTCAATGATGTACCCGGGACCGCGAATAGATACTTGAGCCTCCAGGCTGACCAGAGGCTTCTCCTTTGGTTGTAGAGAACCCATAGTTGGGGGCGTTGGGCTTCTGGACGGCCATGGTTCAAATACTGTCCTATCCTCTTCCGATTCGACCGTCTTAAGCTCTGGTTTCACTGGCCCTTTCAGAGCTCCGAAATCAAGGTCGTTACGTTCGTTCATGCCACTGCCCTCTTGCGCACCTGGTGGAAGGTCGTGATGATCTCCATCGCAATTTCTTTGGCGTTTTGCTTTGCCTTGTTAACGCCACTCACATCACTTGGTAGGCTGTCGAGACTTCCACCGCTATTATGAATGCTTGAAAACGCTGTCCGAGTTTTTAACTCAGTCTTGAAGCAGTCGACGTTTTCGCGCATTTGTTTGTTTAGTTTTTTCTCTAGGCGAGATTTTACAGCCGCCTTTGTGCGCGTAAATAGAATCTTAACCGGGATATCTCGTCTTGTTGCTCGGCTATCCAGCTTAATCTGCTTCAGTGTTAAGATGGCATCCTCAATGTCCTGTTGCTCGTCTCCAGTTGGGCCGACTACTAAATCCGACATGCTGAACACATAGCTGTTCAACTTTGATGCCACGCCTTCGAGATCGACTAGAACGACGTCCGAAATTTTCTGTTCAGCTTCGATCACATCCATAATTTTGTTTTCGTCGGCGCATTTGATGACGGTGATATTTTTGGGATATGACCCCTTTTCTGCCCATCGATTGATACGATATGCGGGATCGGCATCAATAATACTGACTTTCAGTTGATCTGCGAAGGTTGTGGCAAGTACAATGCACGCAGTGGTTTTACCGGCACCTCCTTTTGAAGTAGCGAACGAAATAACGGACATTTTTTCCTCCTGTCTCCTGCTCTAAATTTATCTATGCGCAGAAGTCTTATTTTTCCTAGATGGTTGAGAGAGCAGGCAAATTATCTATCTTTATGTTGCATGATAACCATATATCTAGCTAGGTCTATATTGATCTAGATCAATATAGACCACCTAACCCGCCCTAGCGTCTTGTCTTTAGCGGTGTCGCAGAAAATTTTAGGTCGGGGAACAGACATTCTGGAAGGCTTCGTTGCTGAAGGTCACCTAGTAACAAACAAACAGATTGCCGTGCCGGGCTCATCCCAAACATGTGTGAGCACATCAGCCGTTTTGGTCAGTATGACCAGGATATGGGCTAGGTCCCCGGTTCCTCGACGGGTTATAGTGCTGTTGCGTCCGGCATTTCATTCCAAAGCCGCCCTCGATATTCGCGTCCGTTTGCTTTTTTCGAGCGTTTTCTGGTGTCCTGTCCCCATGTGCCCCACTGCT
>JAPORV010000414.1 GCA_026710055.1 Aestuariivita sp. | reverse complement strand
GCCAATGCTGTTCTGGGCATTGATGGCATCGGGCCAAATCCAGATGCGCAAGGTCGATGGCTGGGAAACCCTCGATCAGCCGCTCAACGAAATCCTTGACCTCGCAGCATAACAAAGCCAAACAATAAGCCGCTCGGAAACGCCATGGAATAATTTCCACCACTTTCGAGACACAACCACTTCATAGCCGAATTGGGTCTTGGTAGTTCTCTATGGATTTGGTGGTTGGGCTGAACATGCAGAGGGCGTCATTAACCTTTGCGACCCATTCGTCACTAATCTTAGAAACATGCCAACTGTAGTCTTTGGGTTTCTTAATCATTCGACGTGCATTTCTGAGCGTAGATGGCATCTCATCACCACTCGCATTTAGTAGCCCGTGTGTAGCCAATGCAGCTTCGCTATCACGTAACGTTGCATATGGGGTAGCGAGTTTCCTAATCGGAGTGTCTCGCGCGATGGGTTCAATTGACAGGTGTGAGCAAGCGTCTGCGATCCAGTGGCTTGCGAACTTCATGTCCGAAACGTCGCAAAGTGCGGAATGGTCAGATCGGTGAGCGTGTTTACCAAGGCGAAGCTGCATTAGTTGGTTACGAGATCTGTCGCCAAACCTTTCCAAACACTGCAATTCTTCAAGCAATGCAGCGTAGTCGAACAGAAAGGTTCCTTCTTGAGCACACCGATAGATCGCATAGTTGCGTAAAAAGACGTACCCTATGTCCGCCGCAAGAAACGGGCCGTCATTAGAGAAATCTCTGTGCAGTCTTTGGAGGGGCCGCACTAAATCTATGGCTTCAGATATTTCAGCGGAGTAGTTCCGTTTCTCGCGGTACATTTTTAGGGTATCTGTTAGCCAATAGGATGTGTCAGCGATAATTTTACCTTCAAGCTGAAGATGTTTGATAAAGAGGCTTCCTGATTGAGCTACCCTCCAAAGTCGGGCCCTTGAGTAGAATGATACTGACCAACCAGCCGCCTTCCAGCGGGTAATCTCGTCCTTAGCACTCCTTCTGTCGCTTGCCACAATCAGAACGTCACGATCACTCATTTCATCATTGGTCATCCTTGCGGAAGAGCCAAAGATACAAATGCTGATGTCCCTGGGTGTTCGGCGTGTCATAGGCCTATCCGCCTAAGAATTATCGATGCCGCAAGGGCAAACAAGAAAAAGCCCATGAATCCTTGACCAGCCATAATCACTTTGCCCCAGGGCTCACTGGGTGTGATGTCGCCATAGCCGATTGTCGTCAGAGTAATTACGGTGAAGTACACCGCGTCGAGGAAAATCTTCACATCGGGCAAGCCCATCATGGTTCGCAGGCTAAAGTTGATCGTACTAAGTATTAGAATGACCGTGATGAAGCAGAGTATAAAACGATCTAAAAAAACACCCGCTCCCCACAAGCCCCAGAACTTCCTGCCGAGTGAGTTTAGTTGAAGACCAATTGCTTCCGACTTGTTCGTTTTCCATTTCCTTTTCGCTTCATAGGTCAATTGGTAGCTCATCCATCTATTGAATTCAAAGCTCGCCAACCTCCCGAAGACTGGTTGGTTCTCGTCATTCGAGTTATTCATGAGACGCTGGTAAAGATGGTTGCCGATGTTCTGATGATCCTTTGGAGAGAGGCAATCTTCAAATGAAATTGGATCGATGTAGACACCCTTGAACTCGATCTTGTGCGTGTTCGTGTCAATGAAACGGCAGTCATGGAATTCGCAGTTCTCAATCTGACTTTTGATAAATAAACACTGGCGAAAGACACATTCGTAAAAATCAACGTTCCGGATAACTGTGCGTGTGAAGCTTACGTTTACAAATTCCTTCTTACATATTTTTGTGCGACCCATTGAAGGCGTGCCAGATATCTCATCTGGTTCACACAAGATGTTGGCCACCTTGTCGGTATCGTCGTCCTGCATGAGGGCAAGCATTTTTTCCGGGCTTTCAACTGCAACTACAACATGAGGGTCCGAAAGCTGGAAGAAATTTCGCGATTTAACCGCGTCAGGTGATGAGCCATCTGTCATGTGTTTTGTTTACAGTACCGCGATGCCCTCGCACAGATGTATTTGCATTGTTTCTCAAAATCGGTCGTTCTTGCGTCTCATAACCTGTACATGTCGAGACGATCCGCCTGCCATGTCTTTTTCAATGTCTCAATAGGATTGTCGCAAGACTTCAAGATCTTTT
>JAPORV010000233.1 GCA_026710055.1 Aestuariivita sp. | reverse complement strand
TTGAACGGATGGAACCGGCACTCGTTTTGAGCACAACGACGGTCACGGCAAAAAACACTTGGCAGATGTGTTGATCACCTTTGCCCTTCTCAGCTTCTTGATTGATCAAGTTCAATTCCATTGCTGTGCGCTGTTTCAACGCGCACGAAAGCATCAGAAGCGCAATCTTTATTGATGGGAGGCGATGCGCAGCCTCTTCCGACAGGATCGGATTGACAATGGGCGGGATGATGCCCATGCCTGATCAGGGAACCTGATGAAACCTGAGTTAACGTGATACCTTTCAGGTGGTCCCTGACGCCCACCCCGTGCTCACACTCGCCTTTCCATCCTTCAGTGTCATTTTTTTCATCGGGTTTTTCAATCCGAGGGTTGTCATGCCTGCTGGGTACGTGGATATTTTCTTGACGCAAAAATCACCCGCAGGGCATCATGAAAAAAATGAGCGGGAATGACTGGTGGAAGGGTATCGGCTCTTGATTCATCTTATCAATCCCTTGTAGAATTCACCAGCGCAAATTTTCCAGCGAGTGGCCTCGGATAAGCCAAAGGAAAGTGCGTGACATCTTGGAAAATGCGACCTCAACCAAGTTCAGTCATGAGGCGCGCACCGGCGTATACATATACTGAAACCGGCAAGGAAGACTTGCCAAATATTTTTAGACTTTCTTAGAGATGTAGAACGAATGATTGTAAAGAATGATGCGGATGGAGGCTTATTGCGGATAATGTGTGTCTAAGCGTTTTAAGAGCGCAATGAATTCACGGCTTCGGTGTCATTGCTCAACATTGGAGATAATCTCGCCACTGCAGCGATCCAGCACAGCTAGAATCGACAAGATGCCGTAACATAAATATTCATGGTCGCAGGCGAGTTTTTTCCAAAAATGGCTCAAGATAATCTCTCAGTCACCTATCCGGCGGTCAACAATTCTCCCACCTATACGCGCTAGCGAGTATATCTCTCAGCCGCCTATCCGGCGGTCAACGACCAGACGCTTTAGCCGCATCATAAGATTTATCTCTCAGCCGCCTATCCGGCGGTCAACGTTGCGGAACATCGTGTTGCGGGTGTTTGTCTTCTCTCAGCCGCCTATCCGGCGGTCAACTGACACAAGCACTTTTAAGCGCGTTTTGTATATCTCTCAGCCGCCTATCCGGCGGTCAACTTGCTGACATGATGAGAGCGTCTTCGCTTGCATCTCTCAGCCGCCTATCCGGCGGTCAACACAAAAAACTCATATTCCAAATTTGCATTATCATCTCTCAGCCGCCTATCCGGCGGTCAACCTTATTTGACGGCATTCTTAATCGAGCAAATCTCTCTCAGCCGCCTATCCGGCGGTCAACTAAAACGACTAACTATACCAGTAGAACGAACGTCTCTCAGCCGCCTATCCGGCGGTCAACGACTAGCACCATCGGTAGCGGGATAATCATACTCTCTCAGCCGCCTATCCGGCGGTCAACTAAAACGTTTCAACGCTTCACGGTCAACTCCATCTCTCAGCCGCCTATCCGGCGGTCAACGCTCCAAGATCGTTTTTTGTGCTCAAATTCCGTCTCTCAGCCGCCTATCCGGCGGTCAACGATAACGACGGCGTACGGATCACAGCGCCTAGTCTCTCAGCCGCCTATCCGGCGGTCAACATATTCACGATCAAGGCCGCCACATATTGTCCTTCTCTCAGCCGCCTATCCGGCGGTCAACATGATACGTTGAAAGCGGCTGATTATTATGAATCTCTCAGCCGCCTATCCGGCGGTCAACAATACTTCGCAAGATAATAACCGCAAGACTTGGTCTCTCAGCCGCCTATCCGGCGGTCAACCCACCACACGTAATTGGAGCGTGTTGCTGATTTCTCTCAGCCGCCTATCCGGCGGTCAACTTGCTGACATGATGCGAGCATCTGCGCTTGCATCTCTCAGCCGCCTATCCGGCGGTCAACTAGCGTGTCACAAAGCACCAGCTTCGTATGATTCTCTCAGCCGCCTATCCGGCGGTCAACCTGTGTCTGGTATTCCGAGTACTCGTCTTCCTTCTCTCAGCCGCCTATCCGGCGGTCAACGTTGTCTCCCTATACATGCGTATTGGTCGTATTCTCTCAGCCGCCTATCCGGCGGTCAACCTATTGCAGCGTATGAATTGTTTGGCCGTCAATCTCTCAGCCGCCTATCCGGCGGTCAACTGATATTGACCGTACACTTTTTGAAGAGCGTTTCTCTCAGCCGCCTATCCGGCGGTCAACATGATCAAGTGCTTCCGCGTTGTATTAGTACCTCTCTCAGCCGCCTATCCGGCGGTCAACTATTGATGATGAATATTTGTCGTTCAATCGTTTCTCTCAGCCGCCTATCCGGCGGTCAACAAGTCAAAACAGCGGCTTCATTTGTCGTAATATCTCTCAGCCGCCTATCCGGCGGTCAACTGCCTGAGCCTCACAGCGTATATGTCGGAGAGTCTCTCAGCCGCCTATCCGGCGGTCAACGGCGTGTGGCTGGTCACTCTCTCGCGCTAGCTTCTCTCAGCCGCCTATCCGGCGGTCAACGGCGTGTGGCTGGTCACTCTCTCGCGCTAGCTTCTCTCAGCCGCCTATCCGGCGGTCAACGGCGTGTGGCTGGTCACTCTCTCGCGCTAGCTTCTCTCAGCCGCCTATCCGGCAGTCAACCTGGCTGGCGGCTGGCTGGTCTCTCGCTGGCTTCTCTCAGCCGCCTATCCGGCGGTCAACGAAGGCGTAAAAGGCAAATCAGTAAAAAGCAATCTCTCAGCCGCCTATCCGGCGGTCAACATTTTCTTCTCTTTTTGATGTTACGCTGACTATCTCTCAGCCGCCTATCCGGCGGTCAACAAATGAAACGTTTGGCGCTTGTTAAAGACATTTCTCTCAGCCGCCTATCCGGCGGTCAACGCCGGCGCGACGATGGCGTTGCCGTTTCCGTCTCTCTCAGCCGCCTATCCGGCGGTCAACGTACCGCCCCAGCATTATGATTCAAATGAGGATCTCTCAGCCGCCTATCCGGCGGTCAACAATTATCAGGCGTTTGCCCGTGATTGGATTGCTCTCTCAGCCGCCTATCCGGCGGTCAACCAAACAAATCCCGAGACTGTACAGCCTATAACTCTCTCAGCCGCCTATCCGGCGGTCAACAGGGGCGGAATTGATGCGCTCATTGCCTGAGATCTCTCAGCCGCCTATCCGGCGGTCAACTCCACCCATCATTGATTCTCTGGGCGCCGTGATCTCTCAGCCGCCTATCCGGCGGTCAACATATGATCTTATTAGACGCGGTCAAAGCATATTCTCTCAGCCGCCTATCCGGCGGTCAACCTCTGTCATAAAAAAACTTAATGCCTTTTTTGTCTCTCAGCCGCCTATCCGGCGGTCAACGAGAACGAATTTTTTATTGAACATGTTACTCTTCTCTCAGCCGCCTATCCGGCGGTCAACGGATCCAATCGTCTACAGCTCTACATCCGGCTTCTCTCAGCCGCCTATCCGGCGGTCAACTCCCGGAACGACGAGCGGTGCGACGCGCGACATCTCTCAGCCGCCTATCCGGCGGTCAACCCAATAAATTCTAAAACTTGTTTCGTTATCGCTCTCTCAGCCGCCTATCCGGCGGTCAACGCATTAACAATGTTCGTCGCGTTGCGAATTTTTCTCTCAGCCGCCTATCCGGCGGTCAACTGATATATAACTAATATCGTATACTTAATTATTCTCTCAGCCGCCTATCCGGCGGTCAACGCAGCTGTCGGCGCTACCGTCGCTTCAACAAATCTCTCAGCCGCCTATCCGGCGGTCAACCATTTAATTTTATTTCTATGGATGGCTTGAAATCTCTCAGCCGCCTATCCGGCGGTCAACTTTATAATTCAGCTTCCAGACAGCGCGACGCCTCTCTCAGCCGCCTATCCGGCGGTCAACGTGTCGCGGATCGACCACCAACAGATCCACCATCTCTCAGCCGCCTATCCGGCGGTCAACGGTACCTGGTCAGCGCCGGAGCGGACGCCGTGTCTCTCAGCCGCCTATCCGGCGGTCAACGCTGTTCTTGGTGCTGGTGTTGCTACGTACCATCTCTCAGCCGCCTATCCGGCGGTCAACGTGCTAGCACATCCAGCGACAACCGCTAAATTTCTCTCAGCCGCCTATCCGGCGGTCAACAGTCAGTGCGTAGCATTACAATCCAGTCATTGTCTCTCAGCCGCCTATCCGGCGGTCAACTTGACGACAAGGTTTATGTCTACAGCCATACTTCTCTCAGCCGCCTATCCGGCGGTCAACCCAGTCCGTTTTATATTTTTTTGGTATGTCAATCTCTCAGCCGCCTATCCGGCGGTCAACCTTGAAAATGGCTTTGTTTCTATATTCTGGATTCTCTCAGCCGCCTATCCGGCGGTCAACGAGTCAAGATATTATTTATCTGGTGTCTATCTTCTCTCAGCCGCCTATCCGGCGGTCAACCGCGAAAGCCAAATCACCGCTGCGCTCGATCATCTCTCAGCCGCCTATCCGGCGGTCAACGTTTCACCTGCCCAGTTGTAAATGTTTCTGAGTCTCTCAGCCGCCTATCCGGCGGTCAACATGTTGCGATCAGATGAATTGAAATTAAAACATCTCTCAGCCGCCTATCCGGCGGTCAACCGCCGAGTCGGTATGCAATCGGTGCCCATGTTTCTCTCAGCCGCCTATCCGGCGGTCAACGATTGTTCCACCAATTTTCATCTACTTTTACATCTCTCAGCCGCCTATCCGGCGGTCAACTAACGTTTTTAAATCTTTTGGCAAAGCATTAGTCTCTCAGCCGCCTATCCGGCGGTCAACGAACATCAAATGGTTATGTTTATCAAAAGACATCTCTCAGCCGCCTATCCGGCGGTCAACGAGCACAGAGAAATAGCTGTTCCTGAGTATATTCTCTCAGCCGCCTATCCGGCGGTCAACCGTTTAACTTTGCTCCGGTTGTGAATGTTACGTCTCTCAGCCGCCTATCCGGCGGTCAACAATTGGAAACAGCCATTAGTCAGTTGCCTAATTCTCTCAGCCGCCTATCCGGCGGTCAACTGACATTATTAGTCGGTATGATTACGGATACATCTCTCAGCCGCCTATCCGGCGGTCAACAGAATGCCAAACACTGCCGTTAATTGCCGCAGTCTCTCAGCCGCCTATCCGGCGGTCAACCAAGAAAGCTCTGCCTATCTATAGCACTGCTATCTCTCAGCCGCCTATCCGGCGGTCAACAGAGGCTGGCGGCTGGCTGATCACTCGCTAGATCTCTCAGCCGCCTATCCGGCGGTCAACGTTCTCAATGGACGTCAGCGCATTCTTTGACGTCTCTCAGCCGCCTATCCGGCGGTCAACACCAAAATGGACGCAGAATGCTGCTGCGATCATCTCTCAGCCGCCTATCCGGCGGTCAACGAGCGGTCAATGGAGATACGATTGTTGGCACATCTCTCAGCCGCCTATCCGGCGGTCAACACATTGACGGCATTGAGAAAATTTGGATTGACTCTCTCAGCCGCCTATCCGGCGGTCAACCTGGTCACTCACTGGCTGGCTGGTCACTCACTTCTCTCAGCCGCCTATCCGGCGGTCAACATCTAATTGGAAGGAGTTGTATTACCGTCTATTCTCTCAGCCGCCTATCCGGCGGTCAACTGATCTGGGGTGAAAAAAATCGACAAATTCCATCTCTCAGCCGCCTATCCGGCGGTCAACGGATGCTGATTTAAGCCGTCTTCGTTCACTTGTCTCTCAGCCGCCTATCCGGCGGTCAACCTGGCGGCTGGCTGGCTGGTCACTCTCTTACTTCTCTCAGCCGCCTATCCGGCGGTCAACTAATTTCCTCTATTGCAAAACTTGCTCGGCTTTCTCTCAGCCGCCTATCCGGCGGTCAACACTAAAAAAAAACAAATTTTATTTTAGATAAATCTCTCAGCCGCCTATCCGGCGGTCAACTGGGAAATTTCGGAGTCTTTTTTCAGTATGAGTCTCTCAGCCGCCTATCCGGCGGTCAACATTGCAAAAGAGGTCTTGGCAAGGTCGGGAAGTCTCTCAGCCGCCTATCCGGCGGTCAACAGTCAATTTTAAGCCATTTTTGACCTTCAGCATCTCTCAGCCGCCTATCCGGCGGTCAACCTGTTCTGAAATACCAATCTCCGTCGTTGCCTTCTCTCAGCCGCCTATCCGGCGGTCAACTCTCTCTCTCTCTCTTGCTGTCGAGAGTGTTCTCTCAGCCGCCTATCCGGCGGTCAACTTTGCAGCTTCACACGCTTCAATAAAACGATCTCTCTCAGCCGCCTATCCGGCGGTCAACGGCGCACATGCGCGAGACTGGTCAATTAGAGATCTCTCAGCCGCCTATCCGGCGGTCAACAATATAATTATACTTGTTTTGGCTGAATTGATTCTCTCAGCCGCCTATCCGGCGGTCAACCTGGCTGGCTGGCGGCTGGTCACTCTCTCACTTCTCTCAGCCGCCTATCCGGCGGTCAACCCGCTTCGGCAACAACTTATGGTTCCTGGCGATCTCTCAGCCGCCTATCCGGCGGTCAACATGTACCACCACGCAATTCGCGAGTAGTAACATCTCTCAGCCGCCTATCCGGCGGTCAACTGATGTTCGATTTTATTCACATTTAAGAAATATCTCTCAGCCGCCTATCCGGCGGTCAACCATATCCATCAAATGAATCCTTAAGATACCAATCTCTCAGCCGCCTATCCGGCGGTCAACATAATAGCAGCAATATACTGACCGGCGACAGGTCTCTCAGCCGCCTATCCGGCGGTCAACTACTATATGTATAGTATATTAAATATCTATAATCTCTCAGCCGCCTATCCGGCGGTCAACATAGGATAGACAAATGAATGCACATTATGCAATCTCTCAGCCGCCTATCCGGCGGTCAACATATTACGGAAGCTGGTTTTCCTCGCGATAAATCTCTCAGCCGCCTATCCGGCGGTCAACATTTCTTGACAATATGAAATTCGCAAAAAAGATCTCTCAGCCGCCTATCCGGCGGTCAACCTGGAACAAACAATAAATGATGTGCAAATATCTCTCTCAGCCGCCTATCCGGCGGTCAACGTATTTCTATTTCAAAGATGTGGCGGTGAACATCTCTCAGCCGCCTATCCGGCGGTCAACTATCTGCTCCAGAATTAAAAAATTGTATGATTTCTCTCAGCCGCCTATCCGGCGGTCAACAAGCAACACCGTGATGCTCGAAGAGAAGGATTTCTCTCAGCCGCCTATCCGGCGGTCAACATATTACGGAAGCTGGTTTCCCACGGGATAGATCTCTCAGCCGCCTATCCGGCGGTCAACATCTTATTTCTTCGCTTAATGTTCTTTTAGTTTCTCTCAGCCGCCTATCCGGCGGTCAACAGTGTGTTTTTTCAGAAGTTGTTGAAGTTGAGTCTCTCAGCCGCCTATCCGGCGGTCAACCGTACGGAAAGTATATTTTAATCATACGAGTATCTCTCAGCCGCCTATCCGGCGGTCAACTTTTTTATGTTTACGCTTATATTCAGTATTCTTCTCTCAGCCGCCTATCCGGCGGTCAACGAGCAGTTGAAACTTGCTCATCAAAAAGCGCTTCTCTCAGCCGCCTATCCGGCGGTCAATAAAAAATATCATAAAATCCATAAAAAAATTTCTCTCTCAGCCGCCTATCCGGCGGTCAACGACGGTCGCACCCATGATGTGCTGCTACCCGATCTCTCAGCCGCCTATCCGGCGGTCAACTTATAAAAGTGTTGTTTTTTCCGCCAGCGGAATCTCTCAGCCGCCTATCCGGCGGTCAACTTTGATGCAATCAGGCATTGAAACACGCGATGTCTCTCAGCCGCCTATCCGGCGGTCAACTTTGTCATTTCTTCTCTCTTTAAAATGAATGGTCTCTCAGCCGCCTATCCGGCGGTCAACATCATCCTTATCAAACTCGCATTTTATACAAATCTCTCAGCCGCCTATCCGGCGGTCAACGCCTGTTTGTGCGCGGTGGACGTGCGATGTCATCTCTCAGCCGCCTATCCGGCGGTCAACAGATCGTTACGAAGTCCATCTTTTGGAAAATATCTCTCAGCCGCCTATCCGGCGGTCAACAAATTCCCTGAATGGAGGCATATTATACCATCTCTCTCAGCCGCCTATCCGGCGGTCAACATTTTGGACAAACATGGACACAAGCCTTATTATCTCTCAGCCGCCTATCCGGCGGTCAACAATGGAAACCATATAATCGAATGCACTTATAATCTCTCAGCCGCCTATCCGGCGGTCAACTATGATTATCCTGCTACTGATGGTGCTTCTTTTCTCTCAGCCGCCTATCCGGCGGTCAACAAGGACATCGCTTTAGCGGTGTCCGTTGGAGGTCTCTCAGCCGCCTATCCGGCGGTCAACAAGACGGAGTTGTTTGTTGTAGTAATTATAATTCTCTCAGCCGCCTATCCGGCGGTCAACATTTTGGACAAACATGGACACAAGCCTTATTATCTCTCAGCCGCCTATCCGGCGGTCAACAATGGAAACCATATAATCGAATGCACTTATAATCTCTCAGCCGCCTATCCGGCGGTCAACTATGATTATCCTGCTACTGATGGTGCTTCTTTTCTCTCAGCCGCCTATCCGGCGGTCAACAAGGACATCGCTTTAGCGGTGTCCGTTGGAGGTCTCTCAGCCGCCTATCCGGCGGTCAACAAGACGGAGTTGTTTGTTGTAGTAATTATAATTCTCTCAGCCGCCTATCCGGCGGTCAACACGTGAAGAGGGGGCAAGGGAAAAAGCTTCACTCTCTCAGCCGCCTATCCGGCGGTCAACTCAATTGCTGGTGATACTCTAATTTCGAATCTTCTCTCAGCCGCCTATCCGGCGGTCAACCATATTTGAACACCATCCGACATGTAGCGGTTTCTCTCAGCCGCCTATCCGGCGGTCAACTTTGGACTTTTCTTCAATCTGCGAATATAATGTCTCTCAGCCGCCTATCCGGCGGTCAACAAGCAGGTGATACCGACACACGGACGCATCCATCTCTCAGCCGCCTATCCGGCGGTCAACAAAAAAGCAATGAATTGTATCGTTCTATTATCTCTCAGCCGCCTATCCGGCGGTCAACATCATCCTTATCAAACTCGCATTTTATACAAATCTCTCAGCCGCCTATCCGGCGGTCAACAAGACTGAAATGTCTTTACCACAGGTACAATATCTCTCAGCCGCCTATCCGGCGGTCAACGTTTCGACGCCAACATATCCAAATCCAGTTTATCTCTCAGCCGCCTATCCGGCGGTCAACGTTTCGACGCCAACATATCCAAATCCAGTTTATCTCTCAGCCGCCTATCCGGCGGTCAACACTTACTTAACTTTTATGTTTAAAAAAGCAGGGTCTCTCAGCCGCCTATCCGGCGGTCAACTGACATTATTAGTAGATATGATTATGGATACATCTCTCAGCCGCCTATCCGGCGGTCAACAGTCATTGTCTAAACTCCGCAACGTGCGAAATTCTCTCAGCCGCCTATCCGGCGGTCAACGTATATTTTGGATTAAAAATGGAGAATACGATTCTCTCAGCCGCCTATCCGGCGGTCAACAATTTGGATAATTAGACCATAGCCAACGAACTTCTCTCAGCCGCCTATCCGGCGGTCAACCCATCCGCCATCACGAAGACTAGTAGCTAAATTCTCTCAGCCGCCTATCCGGCGGTCAACAATTCCACATTACATCCCATGTTGGTTTTGCATCTCTCAGCCGCCTATCCGGCGGTCAACACAAAGCAACTTCTTGGTCATTACAACTTGCTTCTCTCAGCCGCCTATCCGGCGGTCAACGATTCCAATTTTCAACATCACTATCAAAAATATCTCTCAGCCGCCTATCCGGCGGTCAACTGTGGGACGCCATGCCGTGGGGAGAGCAATCATCTCTCAGCCGCCTATCCGGCGGTCAACATGTGGACAATTACGGAATTGTCTACCGGGTTTCTCTCAGCCGCCTATCCGGCGGTCAACAGAGTCTGCCAATACGATTCTGAAGGCAAGAGTCTCTCAGCCGCCTATCCGGCGGTCAACGCGCTTATAGCTTTTCAATCTGATCGCTTTTATCTCTCAGCCGCCTATCCGGCGGTCAACCATTGTTGCAAACAGTTATAAAGAAATGTACGTCTCTCAGCCGCCTATCCGGCGGTCAACAATTAGAGACAAAAGAAAAAATTGGAAAAAGATTCTCTCAGCCGCCTATCCGGCGGTCAACCAACCACTTCCTAAGAGTCCCTATCTCAAAGTTCTCTCAGCCGCCTATCCGGCGGTCAACGAATGACCACCTTTTCGAAACAACTATACAAATCTCTCAGCCGCCTATCCGGCGGTCAACAAATGATATTAAAATTCGACCGCGGAAGCGCATCTCTCAGCCGCCTATCCGGCGGTCAACATCTCCGCATTAAATTTCGTAACTGTTTGCTCTCTCTCAGCCGCCTATCCGGCGGTCAACAACCGCATCAAGAAGATGGAATAGAATTTTTGTCTCTCAGCCGCCTATCCGGCGGTCAACATCAAGAATCAGAGCATTATGACAATTCCGCATCTCTCAGCCGCCTATCCGGCGGTCAACCTTAATGGTGCAAATTTTGCAAAAAAGAGGGGTCTCTCAGCCGCCTATCCGGCGGTCAACAAGTCCTTCTGAAGAGCTATGGTTCTTCGGATTCTCTCAGCCGCCTATCCGGCGGTCAACGCGCAGCTCAGGTGCGTCAAACCCGTACATGCTCTCTCAGCCGCCTATCCGGCGGTCAACATAAATGCCGATAATATTCATTAACACACACATCTCTCAGCCGCCTATCCGGCGGTCAACATGGCCGAGTAGTTGGCACAGTATTCTGTGAATCTCTCAGCCGCCTATCCGGCGGTCAACAATTTGATAATCTTCTGAAGAGCATTTGTTGATCTCTCAGCCGCCTATCCGGCGGTCAACAGTCCAGAATCTCAAAAAAAGTCAATAAAGTAAATAACTTGAATATAAAACCTAATATTAACCATCTTTCTAGCCCACTTAATTAAACTATTGATTTTTCAAATTTTTCCCAAAAGGACATAAAAGATCCCCAAAAGATCCTCGTGTAAATCCTGTAAATTCTGTATAGACCATCTGTGGTTCTACTTCATTTTTATCAATTGAAATTTCTACTCGCATCAAAAGACCTAAGTTTTTTAGATCAAAACTCTGACTATTGAATATTTTCTGCCAGGATCGTTCCGATATTTTTTTAAAGAGAATTTCCTCCTGAATATCATCGGACTTATCTTGAACATCAGCTAATTTAAACCCATTCTTACAGTCAAATGGTGAAAGATTTACATACCACGAAGACATACGAAAATCCTCACCCTCCAATTTATAAATGATAGACTGTTTAGTTTTTCTCCTGAATTTACGTTTGGAAAACATTCTGCGATTAAATCGCCCATTTAACCGACGAATGTATCGTCCCAATGGCATTTCTGCACAATCTTTTTGTGCTTGTATCATTTTCCAACGATTTTCCCTTTCTGCATCTCGCAAAGGAAATGTCCCTTCACTAGACAGGAGAGGCGTAGCATCAATTACACTCATATCCATATTTCCCACCAAGTCTTTAAAAAAACGCTCTCCAAAATATGAAAGATCTTGCCAAGTAACATTTGTATCGGGATGCGGCTTTGTCTCTACGCCAGGCATTGATAGTCTACCAGTTTCCATTGGAACCAGGCTTTTCCCAAGAATAAGAATGTTTGGATCACTGACGGGTGAAACTCGATGGCGATTTACTCTACCAGACGACTGGATAATTGATCGGGTTGAGATCGGATCCAGAATCGCCCAGTCAAAATCAAGATCATTCCCTGTCTCAATAACTGGTGATGTAATTAAGACAATCTCAATTTCCCGAACATCTAGGCTACGTGCACGTTCAAAAAGCTTCTCTTCATTACACAAAATCTCTAGTTTTTGATTTGGATTTTCTCCACTTCGAGTTAATGCATTTTTAAGTCGTTCCTGAATGTATTCACGATTTAGACGTGGAAATTGTGAATGAAGACAAAGCTTTACACGCAAATGTTCCTTAATTTTTCCCGATGGTAATTGTAAAGCCAGCGCCGCTGTATGACGAATGTGCGTTAATCGGACCATTCCAAAAGATACCCGAAAACCATTGATTTCCACCGAGTTTAAGTCATGAAGCCTACTACAATTGTCACTAACCTGATCAATGAATTGTTTCCATTCATTACAAGGATCTAATATTTCAGCGCGACGCAATGGTTCCGAAGCTTTCAATGCCTTAATTGTTTTTTTACAACTAATGTCTATGACTTGTCTTATAGTGCCACCATCCTTGTTTGTTACACAAGATCCAACCGCATCACCGCTGATGAGCAAATTCACATGATCTCTAAGCCTATTTGCTCTGGCGTAGGCCGACCATCCACGACAATAAGCCATGTAAAGAGTATCCGCGATGTCAGAAGTTAAGGTCGCCGACATGATAATTACACGTCTTCCAAATGATCCGGCTTGATATATCAGTCGACCAATCGCAGCAATATCCTCTCCGTCAAAGTTATCAATTTCATCAAGTATGAGATCAGATGTCGCCACACGAATTGCCGGCAGGAGAAAACCAGAATTAAGCGGTGCCGAAATGCCCATTAAATGGTCTACTGTACCTACCAATATAGGCAGTTGTAACATGCGGCGACCAACATCTGCACGTTCCTTCTGTGTAGTTTCAAATATTTTTTCCAGAAATGCTGGCAGATTTCGTCCTGTATCTAAAGACAAAGATTGAAGCCAATCTAATTCTCTTTCATCACCTTCAGGTGGAACGCCGCCTGTTGCCAACTCGACCCTAAGCCAATCAGGAATATCAAATGACATCGCAAAATCATTACTTTCCATAGATTTTTCAGACTTATTATCATCGAACTCCACTGGAGTTTTCCCAACCAACACACTTATATTATGGCTATGAAATCCTAATTCAGTGGTGTACTCTTTCGCTGATTGTGTTGCCAAAACACGCAAACCAAGACATAAACTTATTCTGAAATAACGTTTCTCAGAACTTGTATCTGCAAATGACGCCGCGGCTAAAATTGTTGGTGCTCCACGGGTTTTTCCTGTTCCTGTTCCCGCAAGCAGACAGCCAAAAAATCCACCCTCAGAATTCTTGCAAAGCTCTCGTGCAGCATGTGTTGCCTCCAACTGCCAATAAAATCGCTTATCTGGACTTAGTCTTGGAAAAGCAATATCCGTCGGCATTTGCTCTTCATCTAAGGCTGGAAATCTATCCGCATACCGCTGAAAAAGCGCTACCGTATGACGAACATTCGCATAGACCCTCTTCACATGAGTTGACAGACTATCGGCAGGATGCTTCACGCTTTCTTTTGTAATCGAATTCGCCAAATGCTCTGGCTTTTCTAAAGAAAGCTCTTTCTCCGACGAACCCAAATGGTCTGCAAGCATCAAGGCTGCTCGTAAAGAAATATCAACATTTGGAACAGGATGTTGTGGCAGAAGAGCATCCGCTTCTCTTGCAATGCGCTTTATCCACCAATTTTCATGCCAGAATGGTCTTCCATTTGCAATTTTTAGATCTCTTTTTGGTAAGAAAGAGCCAGATGATCGAGAGTGATATAATGCAAGTGGCTTCAAGAGATCGCTATCACCTTCAGGCAAACGGTGATGCGTTAATATCAACATTCCAATCCAATGAGCATGACGGCATTCATGATTTAGAAAATTAAACGGTAACCGCTTTTTTGTATCACTTGGTAAGTCACCAATAGCATCACTTACATGAAGACATGCCTCATCAACTTTTTCAGCAGTTAGCTCTTTCAAAGAATCTGAAAGAGCCTCATCAGTAAGTTGACCAAAAAGATGATCCCAGACAGCCGCTGAATACAATTCATGACGGATAGCGTCAGGTTCCCGCTCTGCCCCTGCAATAGCTAAATTTATCTTTTCTTGAAAAAGATTGGTTGCTTTTCCCAAGTCATGAAAAAGAGCCGCTAAACTAACAATAGCCGCGGCAGATTTTTCAATAGAGTCTGTTATTTGCAAACGTTGAAATTCAGCAGGATGAGAAGCAATAGGTACAAAACCTTCTGGAGAAAAGGCATTTTTTGAACCAATGCGAACAATCGGAATACGACTTTCATGTGCGCTACGAATTTCATGGATCACAACTGCTGTATTACGTGTTGCTCTCGTCCGTAGCTCACGTGAAACCCTGTCCAGACATGCATTAGTTGCTTTGCCACGCCATGTCCGGTCGCCAATTCGCCAGAAATATCGATCCAAGACGCGTGCAACTCTATTCCGTGATCTTTTTTCAGACCGGCAAATAGCTATGACTTCACGCATCTACAACGCTTTCCACTTTTCCACCAGCAGAGATTATATGATTTACTGTATCAATCGCCTGTCTCAAAATGCGTGAGTCATCAAAGGCATCAATCATTCTTGCTCTGAATGTTTTTTCAGGAGTCTTGTCTTTAGTTGACATTATTGAGGCAAAGGCCAAAGGTAGAACAAAAGCGTCTTTGAACCCATCTGCAAGATCAAAAACAAGACCACCAGCCCGTGTCTTGCCATGAAAAATCGACATATGTGGCGGGATTCCTAATGCCCACAGAGCAGCACCAGCCATACCATAACAAAGATAATTGCCATGATCAATAAGTTGATTAACCTGTTTTACATGGTCTGTCATGTCAATGTCATCATTTGACGCACCTGTTAAACGTCTAAATTCTCCCTGCTTGGAAATACCAGAAAGTCTTGCAAATTCAGCGTAACAAGTTTTCGAAAACTGTCCCTCGACACCTAGCAATTCTTGAATACTCTGAACAGCTTCGATACGCGTTATTAATTTTTTGCAGATTTGTTCAAGTCTTGATACGTCACGTACTCGCAAAAACCGTTTGACTTTCGCATTTCCGATTTTCATCATACAATTCCCACGATCCCGCATTAAGGCTTTTGCGGCAGCCAACGAACGATTTGTACTCTGATAGATTGGCAGCATTTCACGAAAGTGATTCGTTGCAGTATAAGTCGTGAGGCTCCCCATATGTAAAGGAGAACCGCCTGTTCCAGTCACTGCAAGATGCACACCTTCTTCGCCAAGAAGTCGTATAGCGTCCTGGGTTATTGATGTCCCCTGCCCCAAAAATAGGACTGCAAGATTCACATGTGGGATATTATATTCTTTGCGATATTCATCGTTAGTAATATAATAGACAATACGATTACCCTCAACTCTGATTCGTGATCTCTCAAGATAGAGAGCACCCTCACGATCAGTGACTAGTAAGCGAGGACCTCCTTTATTCCTCATCGTATATTTTCTTTCCCCCCTTTGGCCAAACTGGTAAAACTGCCTGATGCCCAGTTCGCGCACTCGAAAATCCATAGGTACTTACAAAAAGAGGAACATCCTTCAACTCCAACCTTATCTCACGAATAAATAAAACGACATTACCATAGTTCAGTTTAAGCACAAACATTTTTTCAGCCTTGACCTCACGAGCATTTTCTTTCCATGGCTTACCACGGCGCTCTGCTCGCATCTTGCTACGCTGAAGCCAACCCGGGGTTCGTTTTTCAAAAATTCGATCACGAACATACGCGGCACCAATTTCGCCAACATCGTAGAAAGTTTCCTCAATTTTAAGTGGCTGAAGCATGGAACGTCTCTGAAGTGTCAACATCCCTTCAAGTCTTTGAAATTGTGAAAGAACATTTTCTGTCCCAATTAGTTCAATTTCGTGACCTGGAAGCATTCGGTCACGCCCCATATCCATCTCAGGAAGTGCAACGGCGATAAAGTCATCAAGTGATGAATGCCGATTGGTATGATGTACTGCGTTAAGAACCTTTGTTAGCACATCAGGACTGGCTCCTAACGCAATTACCGGTTGAACAGGTTTAACTAATAAACGTGCAGTACCTTGGCATCGTCCTAGTCCAGCATTCATTTTTACATTCATTCGCTTGTCTATGCCTTCTTCCGAGAACTGAAAACACCGCCTCGCACTAGATTAGCCATAAAGAAGTGAATATCGCCCGTAAGGTCGTTCGAATTTTCTGCCTGCTCAACGGCATTAATAATTTCTTCGGCCTGACCACGAAGACTATAAAAGTCCTTCTTCGATTTCGGGTCTCGCAGGACAGCACTGGTCTCTTGAACCCCCCCGTATGGATTAACGGCAATCGCGGCAGAATATTCATCACTATCGTGCCATACATCAATGTGTCGAAGTGCAGCACTAATTTTTTGACTGTGCATTGAAGCTTGGTAAACTTTATCACGATTCACATATACTGGCAATTTTGCGTAAACACGGCTAGGTAAATTTTCTTTCTTTGAATCATGAACATATTCCTGTGAAGGGAAAATTTCCTGTCCGTGTTCCATATCAGCTTTCCAACATACATTAATTGAGAAAGCCTCTTTATTATCATTCGACAAGCCATCCGATATTTTTTCCTGCAAACTACTAATATCTTCTCTGGTTCCTTGTGTTAGTGCATCAGCCATACTTTTTTCAGAATCTGGTTCCTTAAGTGAAAGATGCAAAGGATTAAAAGAGAGTTCATAATTTTCAAAAGAAATGTTAACCGACATTCTGTCAGACTGGAATCTATTTCGCCAAGCAAACCGTGCATTAGCAATATTCCAGAGAAACAACTTAGCCAAAACATTAAATCCGCCAGCAGTCCTGTATGCTTTCGCAAAACGCGCATATGTGTTCCAAACAAGTGGTTTATCGCATGCATAAGGCTGCATCGCCAAGGGCATGAAGCGAACAGAAAATGAGAGTTCAACCCCGTCGTATCCTTGCGGAACTACGGTATATTCAACCGTCTGTGGATTGCTTTTTCCAGGATTCATTGCTTTATCCTCTGATGACTGTCCACGCACGCCTTTCTCATGCACCACAATCGGAGTCCTACGTTCGGCATTCTCCGACTGAGTTGCGAAAAAAAGTCCTTCAGTAACTTGAACTGAACGCGCATATGATAGCATACCTGTTTCGAATGATTGATTTGATTGTTTGTTATTCATTGAAAAAATCCTTCCAATTTAATTTGTACAATTGATACCAAGTTTATAAACTGAATGACCAAGGACAAAATTATCCTGATCACTCCATGACCAAAACAGAGATGAGAAATCTGTTTCGGGTGCATTAATTAAACGGTGATTACGTACCGAAATAAGTTCTGCAATTCCAAGAACAGGTTCAACAAAAACATGCGGTGTTGTTGAACAACGAGTGCGGCTCCGCTTTGGGACAACAGAAGGATTCTCAAGAAGACGATAACCTACTGCAACTGGAATAATCCAGCCATACTGTAATTCAGGGTCGATAGGAAATAACGTACAAGCAATATGAAAAAGACTTTGTTCATCTCCAGTACTAATCTTCAATCGATTTTGCTCGCTTTTATCAGGTCGAACTAAAGCATAACCCCGACGCAGGCCACGAAAAGCCGAGCCATCCTTTGAAACAGCAGAAACCTCAAACTCGTCATAATTTTGGATCAAACCACCTGCGATACGTTTATTCTTCAATACCTCTTTAAGATCAGACTCACTGTCACAACCCGGTAAGTCAATGAGCAGAGATAATTCAACCAATCCAACGAAATCCTCAACTATTTCAATTGGAACGAATGATTCGGGCACACCTGCCCTCTTTCGCTCATTTCTCGACATCTCCGGTTTAGTTCGTCCTTCGGAAACCATCACCTCATGAAAAATAGGAATTGTATGTGCGCTCCACGGCAGTAAATCCATATCACGAACTATTGAGTCTCCTAATCCCAGGAACGATAATGGACTCGGGATCCCTGCAGCATAATCATTCATTAGAAGATTAACACGCGATGCCCGGATATTCTTAATAGCAAATATCATTAATTGACCGCTTTCTGATCAGCGTAAAAATACTTTGAAGACTTAACAACTATATCAATTCGATGACTAAAATGGGAGCTCGATAAAGCCTCTTTTGCCCGTGTATAATCTTGTTTTGTTTTCCATCTTTGGCGAATTAAGATTTCTACGGGACTTGGCGTCTTCGCGTCTTTATTTATTGAAAATTGAAATTTTTTAGCAAGAATTATCGCCTCCTCAGTTGTCTCTTCAATAAAATCTAACGCCTTCTTAATTAGTCGATCAGCTAAACCATTTAACGCTTTTCGTATTGACTGATTGCTGTATCTTGAGTCTAGTTCAAGCATATCGGAATATCTCAAAATCCACTCTAAGATCTCCCGATCTTGCAGTTCTGGAAACCGCCCACCATTCACATATCGATAGAGAGCCGCTTCTACCTGACTCATTTTCTGGGGCATTCTAGCAAGAAATCTTCTTCTTGCTCCACCCACTGCGCCTGAAATATTCTGCATTTTATCACTAACCTTCTGCTTGGGAAAATAAGGATATCTCGCTCCGTCAGATTGAGCTCTTTCAAAACAGAGCCTCGACACTCTTTTCATCCCATTAAAAGACTGAGCAGGCGAAACAGGAGTAACTTGAAGATCTCCTCCTCCGGGACGAGGAATGAATACTATCGGAAACTCGCCGCAATCAGGTAAATTTGTAATCTCGATTTTTTCATGTAATGATGTTTGGAGTTGCTCAAGAGAATTGCTGCCGAATACTTCAGAAAATGCGGCGAAAACTCTCTCCGAAATAGAGTTTGGAGAGAGAATGTGACCAACGAGAGAGTTTGTTTCATATTCAACGATACACAATGGTCGAAATACAATTTTTGCGAAAGGAATATCTGGTGCATTAACAGAACAAAGATACTCTGGCGCATTCTTGTTAAATGGCTCATAAAAACGAATTACAGATTCAGAGAGTGTTGTTCGAGGGGCTGTGAATTTGACGAGATGTGTACCACTGCCTAGCCCAATACGGCGAAATGCCTCAGGGGTGGGTTCTCTCGCACATGATTCTCGCATCAATCGGAACTCAAGAACTAAATCATCTAAATTAAGTTGAACGCCCACCTCCTTAAAAGAGAGGATGTCATCTCTTTTTCGTTTTGGCATATCGCTGTGACCTTTCTTTTAAATCGTCACCACTGGCAACACCGCTGACAATCATAGCAATTATTCATTCAAAAATCGACTACTACCAAAGATGTATAAGAAAAATTTTCTCTTGCCAACACTAAAAAAATTGCATATTGCAAAATTATAATAATAGGAGAAAATTAATGATGCGCGAAATAAGATTCGGATGGATTGAAACATGTCTTCGGTACCTTGGGAGATTTGGACAATCCGAAAAGCAAGTAATGCAAAATACTTTCAACATGAGCGAAAGTTCAGTAAGCAGAGATCAGGATGCCTTCATTGACGCGATATATTTACGCTTAAAAAATAAAGTTGTCGAAAAGCGCAAAGGAAAGTTACATATCCGAAATAATCAGAAAATCCCGGACAAGCCTATATTTAGCTCTGTGGATTTGACTTTGTGGCTCAAAGCAATGTTAGGAGAAAAAAAATTTATCGAAATTGCCATTCTCGGAAGGAATGCCTTCTCTCCTGACGTGCTGGGGAAAATCGTAAAAGCGATCACAGATAAAGTAGCTATTGAGATTCTCTATTACTCAGCAAAGTCCGGGATTCCATTTGAATTTAAATCAATTTCCCCCCATGCTCTCATCAAATTTAACGAACGTTATTACATTCGTGCTTTTGACCACAAAAAAGGCAGATTTGAAAATTTTTTCCTTTCAAAGGTAAATTCATGTTATCTAAATCAACGTGACAATCCTACTTATATTGATAGCAAATTTGATAAAGACTGGAATAAATTCTACACTGTTGAAATAACATGCCGAGATTCAGTTTCACTTGAGATAGCTAAATTGGATTTCAATCTAAATGAAGCAGGATGCGAAAGAATAAAAATTCGAAGGGCAATCTGGCCGCATTTAAGTGATTATCTAGCGGTAACTTCGTCAAAATCGGTAAAAGTCAAGATCATATCAGACAAAGTCAATTAACGTCTTTCACGAACACACTGTCCAAAAGGAAATTGTCAAAAGCTTAATGGAACGATATCGGCAATTCAGGGGTGCGTGCAAAACCCTACATTTAAGCGAATTTTACCCGTTTCGGGCATCTTTTTGAAAAGCCGAAGGGACATGCAACATGGATGTGGGGCAAATTTTGTAAACCATTGATATGACACGATAATTATTTGTCGAATTTTGCTCATC
>JAPORV010000427.1 GCA_026710055.1 Aestuariivita sp. | reverse complement strand
GTGCATTTAATTAGGTAGCCAGCATCCAAACAACTTTCTCAAGTTTTGTTGTATGAAAACAACAATTCCAAGTAATGCTTTTTTATCACTTTAATCAATAAGTTATTGATTAAATCTATACATTAATATGGCTTATTAGTTAATTTTTTAGTTTGACATTGCCCGATAATTCCTTTTACAATTTCTCTTCCCAAAAGGTAAAATTAATTTTGGTAACGGCAATAGCAATAATGCCGTTTATAAGGATGACTAACCTAAACTATATAGAGGAAGACATGGAAAAAGAGAAACACTCAATACAAGTACGATGCATGGCATTCCCTTCGCTAGATGAAGACGATAAATGGTGTGCTGTAGCACTTGAAATGGATATATGGGGCTTTGGAAATACTATGGAAGAGGCTATCAAAGATCTAGATGAACTAGTTGAAATACAGATTGAATTTGCTATAGGAAAAAATAAGCCGTCCTTATTAGATCATCCCGCTGATAAAAAATGGTTTGATTTATGGGATCTACTAGAAAAAATTAAGAAAAAAGAGGAGAATCTCTCTTCTGTTGCTTTGAGGGATCCTTCTTTCCCGCATCCTAAAAAGGCTACATGCTACTACCGCAAAGCTGCTTAACGATTATTCAGCTTTTGATTAATGTCCTTTCCCTCGAAATTATTATTAAAGGGTTAATAAGACGTTTGCAGGCATACGATAGTTGTTTTAATCTTTACGAGCATAAAAGTGTTGCAGGTAAATGGATACTAAGTCATAGTAAGGCCGGGGAAATTGAAAACTCTTATCCTATAAAGGCACCCGGCGGTCAAGAAAAGACCTACATTGACATAAGCCGTCTAAAAGTTATTGAAAGACGCTTCAAGATTCCTCGCGAAGTTTTTACTTCAACAGAAAAAGAAATTAAAAGAAAATTCAATTCATCAGACAGTTAAGGATGGCTATTCTGCCTTTTTTCAGGGCATTACAGGTACCCCACAACGCTACAGAAGACAACTAAGTGACTTTTCGAGCCTGTAATCTAAATTGTGTAAGTTTGAATTAAAGATAATTGAGTTCTTTGTTAGCAACCTCCATTAATTTTCTATAACGATCTGCATTTTGGGGGTCAAGTTCAATCATTTTGTCCAAGTCTGCAATTGCCCCCTTGTAGTCTTTTGTCCTATATTTAACAAAACCTCTGTTATGGTAAGCGAAGACACACTTCGGGTCGAGTGTGATCACTTTGTCGTAGTCTGCAATCGCTCCCTTGTAGTCTCCTATTTCGGTTTTAGTAGCACCTCTAGCACAGTAAGCATCAGCATTCTTCGGGTCTAATGCAATCACTTTGTTGTAGTCTGCAATCGCTCCTTTGTAGTCTCCTATTTCATATTTAGCAAGACCTCTGCTATCGTAAGCATCATGACTTGGGTCAAGTTCAATTATTTTGTCCAAGTCTGAAATTGCCTCCTTGTAGTCCCCTATCTCGCATTTAGCAATGCCTCTACTAGCGTAAGTAGCAGCATAATTCGGGTCTAATTCAATCGCCATGTCGTAGTCTGCAATCGCTCCCTTATAGTCTCCTATTTCGCTTTTAGTAGCACCTCTACTACCGTAAGCAGCAGCATAATTCGGGTCTAATTCAATCGCCATGTCGTAGTCTGCAATCGCTCCCTTATAGTCTCCTATTTCGCTTTTAGTAGCACCTCTACTACCGTAAGCAGCAGCATAATTCGAGTCTAATTCAATCGCCATGTCGTAGTCTGCAATCGCTCTCTTATAGTCTCTTATTTCACTTTTAGCAGCACCCCTACCATAGTAAGCAGCAACATCATCCGGGTCTAGTTCGATCGCTTTGTCGTAGTCCGCAATCGCTCCCTTATAGTCTCCTATTTCGCTTTTAGTAGCACCTCTAGCACAGTAAGCATCAGTATAATTAGAGTCTAGTTCGATCGCTTTGTCGTAGTCCGCAATCGCTCCCTTATAGTCTTCTATTTTGCTTTTAGCAACACCTCTAATACAGTAAGTAGCAGTATGTTTCGGGTCTAGTTCAATCGCTTTGTCGTAGTCCGCAATCGCTCCCTTATAGTCTCCTATTTTATATTTAGCAGAACCTTTGCTAAGGTAAGCATCAGCAGACGCTGGATTGAATTCAACCGCCTCCCTGTAATCTTTCATTACAAATTGAGAAAGGCCTTTTTTATAGTAAGCATTAGCATC
>JAPORV010000288.1 GCA_026710055.1 Aestuariivita sp. | reverse complement strand
GAGAAAATATGAGATAATAAGCCTTTTTAAGGACTATACCTATCTGACTTGAAAATACTGGATTCACTTTATCAGAAATCACTGTTATCAAGTGGCTATACAAAAATTAAATTCAATGTTTTGAAGTTAAATGGGTATATGCAAATGAGCGGGAAGCAGAGAACAAAAAATAAGACAAAGCGTTATCCTTCAGATTTAAGTGACGGTGCCTGGAAATATTTGAAGCCATTATTTCCAACTCCATGTAAGCGAGGAAGACCACAGGTAGTTAGCCGCAGAAAAATTGTGAATGGAATTTTCTATATACTGAAAACAGGGTGTCAGTGGGCAGCATTACCTTCTGATTATCCCTGTTACAAAACGGTTTTTCATTATTACCGGTTCTGGCAAAAAAACGGTTTATGGAAACGTATTCATGATATCCTACGTGCCAGAGTGAGACAAAAAGCAGGACGACATAAACATGCTACAGCAGGTTGCCTGGATAGCCAGAGTGTGAAAACAACTGGTATTGGTGGTGATGAACGCGGTTATGATGCAGGGAAAAAGGTTAAAGGAAGAAAACGACATCTGCTTGTTGATACTATGGGACTGATGATTGCCATGGTTATCACTTCAGCGAGTGTGCAAGATCGTGATGGTGCACATATTTTGCTCAAACAGTTAACCGGCGTAGCTAAAAAACTACGTCTGATTTGGGTTGACGGTGGCTACAGAGGCAAGCTTGTGGAATGGGTAAGCCAGGTTTTTAAATTCTCTCTACAGGTTGTTTTACGCAGTGATGATACGAAAGGTTTCGTCTTGTTACCACGTCGTTGGGTTGTTGAAAGAACATTTGCCTGGCTTAGTCATAATCGTAGATTGAGCAAAGACTATGAGCGTTCAACATCCAGTTCCGAGGCAATGATTCACCTTGGGATGATTCATATTATGCTACGGAGGTTAAGTAAATGATGAATTTTCAGACGGTTTCTAAGAGACAGCGTTAGCCCACAGCGCCTTTGCCAGTCAGATTTCCTTTCCCTCAGTCGGGATAGTTTAGACCTCTTTCAGCCCAACGGGTTTGCCTGTGCGCCTTTGAGGAATGACCACATAAAAACAGGTGCCTGAAAAGTGTGGCTGAGACGTATTAATTTACGGCGCTCCTCTCCTGTGTAAAGGAGAGGAGGTTGCAATGTAGCATAAAAAAGTGTCGCAATTAGTCGTTAAAGCGTTCAAAGACTAAACAGGCGTTTGTACCACCAAATCCAAAGCTGTTGGAAAGAACCCGATCAATTTTTTTATCAATTGCTTTATTTTGGATAACAGGCATATCTGCTGCCGCAGGGTCCACGTTATCAATATTGGCTGATCCGGTCAGAAAGCCTTCCTGCATCATCAACAAACTAAATATAGCTTCATGTACGCCGGCACCACCAAGGGAGTGACCTGATAGTGATTTTGTCGATGAAATTAATGGCACATTGTCACCAAAAACTGCCCTGATGCCCTCAAGCTCTTTGATATCACCAACAGGGGTGCTGGTTCCGTGGGTATTTATATAATCAATCGGACCCTGTACTGTGGATAACGCTTGTTTCATACAGCGAACAGCACCTTCCCCTGAAGGAGCTACCATATCATATCCATCGGATGTTGCTCCATAACCCACGAGTTCAGCATAAATTTTAGCGCCCCTAGCTTTGGCATGTTCTAGCTCTTCCAGTACCAGCATGCCACCACCAGAACTAATAACAAAACCATCACGCGTCTGATCATAAGGGCGGGAAGCTTTTTCTGGTGTATCGTTATATTTTGACGATAAAGCGCCCATAGCATCGAACATAGCTGTTTGAGACCAGTGTTCACCGTCTCCTCCGCCAGCAAAGATAATATCTTGTTTGCCCATCTGTATTTGTTCAAAGGCATTACCAATACAGTGAGCACTGGTAGAGCAGGCAGAAGTTATGGAATAATTTATTCCTTTAATTGCAAATGTCGTAGCAAGACAGGCAGAGACTGTGCTACCCATTGTCCGAGGCACGCGGTAAGGTCCTATCTTTTTGATGCCTTTAGTACGGATTATATCGCAGGCTTCGACAATATTGTCGGAAGAGGCGCCTCCTGAGGCAGCAATGAGACCGGTACGTTCATGAGAACGCATTGAATCGGGTAAATTAGCATCTTCCACCTTTGCAAACTCCGGACGCGAAAATCGCAGGGATCGA
>JAPORV010000095.1 GCA_026710055.1 Aestuariivita sp. | reverse complement strand
CGCGCAAGGCATTGCCGCGTGAGCACATTGATCTCAATTTCAGCGATGTTCAGCAAGGAGACAAGACTTCTAGATTGAACCAAATACTCAATGCAAATTCGCAAATGGTCGACTATAGAAGTCGACCATTTCACATATATCTCAGCGTTCCTCAGTGCGCAGAGCCGCATAAACACACCAGCACATTAGCAGCACCACAATAGTAAACAGGATACCCGTAGAGACTGCCGCTCCTTGAAGCGCATTAAGCCCCCCACCAAGAAGCAGAGCAATCGCTACCAACCCTTCAAGCGTGCACCAGAAGACTCGTTGTGACACAGGAGCATCCATCTTTCCACCAGCTGTAATTGTATCTATCACAAGACTTCCGCTATCGGATGACGTCACAAAGAAAATCACAATCAAGACCAAAGCAATGGGCGAAATAATACTATAAAGCGGTAACTCTTTGAGAAATCCAAAGAGTGCCCCCTCCGGCTTATAATTATCAATGACGGTCGACCGAACACCTTCTGCGCCCCCGGCATTCAGCATATCGATAGCGGCCCCGCCAAATGTCGACATCCACAAGGCGCAAACCATTGTTGGCGCAATTAAAGCACACAAGACAAATTCACGAACGGTCCGGCCCTTTGAAATACGAGCGATAAACATTCCGACGAACGGCGACCATGCGATCCACCAAGCCCAGTAGAATGTCGTCCAACCATGAAAAAAGGATATATCTTCGCGGCCAAAGGGATTCGATAACGCCGGCAACAATGTTACGTAATCGACCATGACACCAAAGTAGCGGGTTATGGCCGTAATGGCACCTGTCACAAAAAACACGAAAAGAAACAGTGCAACTGCCATCAACATATTGATCTCGGAAAGCCGCTTAACGCCCTTATCCATGCCCAGCAAAACAGATCCAAGCGCGATAGCAGTGATTCCAATTATCAACAAGACAACCACCGTATTACTCGTTTCAATCCCAGTCACTTCATTAAGACCGAAGGCTACCTGTTGTGCGCCAAGACCTAGTGACGTTGTCAATCCGAACAGCGTAGCGAAAACGGCCAGTGTATCAATAGCATGACCCCACCAACCCCACACACGTTCGCCAAGGATAGGATAGAAAGCCGAACGCAATGTCATAGGCATTCCTTTGTTATAAGCAAAGATCGCCAACGTCAAACCTACAACAGCGTACACACACCAACCACCAAGGCCCCAGTGATGAATGGTTCCAACAATCCCAACATATTCATTGCCCGGCTCATTAATATCAATATTAAGTGGTCGTGCACCACCACCTTCGGCAAAATTGTAGTATGTTGGCTCCAATACGCCAAAGAAAAGTAATCCAATTCCAATGCCAGCCGCAAACATCATTGCTATCCAACCAGCGTAGGAATAATCTGGTTTCGCATCTTTACCACCAATCCGAACCCCTCCGACAGGCAAGAAAATAAGTATGAGGCAAAACAGTAGCATAATATTTACTGAAATTACGAGAAACCAGTCAAACTCACTGGTTAAGAAAGGTCGAAACCATTTAAAGAAATCAGCCGACGCTTCCTGATTGGCAAGAGCCAGAAGCACAAATGCTATAATCAGCAAGCTTGAAATCAAAAAAACTGGATTGTGGATATCAAGACCAAATGGGCGAATATTGTCTTGCCCAATTTCAAACTTTGTCTGAAACTTTGAATCTTGAGAGTCATCGTCGTTCATCGTTTGTGTCTGCGCCATTATCGCCTCCAACATTCATCAATCACTATGGTAATCCAATGCCAACTGGTTTCCAAACAAACCACTACAGGATAATCATAGTATACCGAATTTATCAATTTATCGCAAGCGATATTACAATCTAGACAGTGATTCCCGTTAACTTGGGTGAATAATAACGAGTGTCATTCAAACTCTAAGGCTTTGAGAAAACTAGAAAAAATGTTCCAAAAATAAGGGGCTTATATACTTAAATAAAAAAACACTATAAGTGGTGTAAATAATCAGAAATTGGCTGATTACTTTCTATATTTGGTAGTTTGTTTACTTAAGTAGTGTCTGTAAAAAAACCCTAAATTCGATATTAAAACGCTGAAAAAGTTGACTCTTTTGTCATTTTTCTCTGGCGAAGATTGCAGGTATTTGATACAATATCATCAATATTAACCAAGATTTGCTCCAAATCAGCAAATCTTCGCCAGAATCTCTCGAAAGAAA
>JAPORV010000076.1 GCA_026710055.1 Aestuariivita sp. | reverse complement strand
ATTTTGCTGTCGAAGAAACCAAAGTGACGTTGACACCAGACCGACGTTTTATAGATGTGTTAATCAAAATAAAGGAGGGACAACCGTATCGTATTAGCAAAGCTAATCTTGCTTCTACGCCGGTACCCGAGCGAGCAAAGATTATTGAGGTAATCAATGAGCACATTAAAAAAGATGAAATTTTTTCGCGTCAAGAAACATTAAAAGCAAGTGCGAGAGTAGGTTATATTCTGAAAGATCAAGGCTATGCATCCGCTAAAGTAGATGCTATTCCGCAACCCGATAAGGAAAATGGCACGGTCGATGTTACTTTTTTTCCGAATACCGGTCCATTGACTTATGTGCGGCGTATTAATATACGCGGTAATATAGCGACCGACGGCGAGGTATTCAGACATGAATTGAGACAGCAAGAGAGCGCACCCTATTCGGCTAGAAAAATAGATCTTTCTAAAAGGAGATTGCAACGGCTACCTTTTGTGAGTGGCGTGACGATAGAGGAAAACCCGGTTGAGGAATCAAGCAATCAACTGGATTTAGACTTTGAGATAGAGGAGCGTAAATCAGGGAGCTTTAATATCGGGGCAGGATTTTCGGATAGCGATGGGGCGGTGCTGAGTTTGCAACTAAGCCAATCCAATTTCCTGGGTACTGGCAATCGGGTTAGTACAGTCTTTAATAACAGTAAATCAAACACGCGCTACGCATTACAATTCACTGATCCGAATCATACTATAGACGGTGTAAGCCGCACTTTGGCAGCTAGCTATAGTGCAACTGATTATGGCGAACGTGATGTCTCTTATATAGATACTGATAGGATTAATCTGTCGGTACATTACGGTATTCCTATCTCGGAGTCGGATACCTTAAGACTGGGCTTGCGATGGGAAGAAGTGCGTTATGAAGACAGCCAGGACAACCAAAATCTAAGTTCGGGAATAAGTAGCTTAGAAGAGTGTCTGGGTAGGGAAGGAGACAATTATGAATATTATGTATTTAGAAATTATGCGGTCACCGCAGGCTTGACTTATGATACTCGAGATAGCTCTCTATTCCCTAAAGACGGAGCAAGGATATCGACTAATTTAGAAGTCTTCGGACCAGGCAGTGGTTTGAAGTATTATAAGGCGAATTATTCGCATCGCCATTTTTTTCCTTTAGACGAAGATAAGTCTTTTGTTTTTTCTCCCAGACTGTTATTGTCGTATGCCGATAAATACAGCAATACACCAGAAGTGCCCTGCACCGACCGTTTCTTCGCCGGCGGCACTAAAACGGTTCGCGGTTACTTGAATAATTCTTTAGGAGATGAAAATATTAGAGACTCTGAAGATCGCCCTCTAGGAGGTAATTTTAGAGCGGTAGGAAACTTTGATTTGTATTTTCCCACCGGCTTTTTATACGATCCCAAGCGGCTACGGGTAAGTGTTTTTAGCGATATCGGTAATGTTTTTGAGGACTTTAGTGATTTTGATGTCTCCGAACTAAGAGGATCAATGGGGCTTAATGTGAGTTGGATAACTGCAATTGGTGCGGTTACTTTTAACTTTGCAACGCAGTATAATGATAAGCCTGATGATCGAACCGAGAGTTTTCAATTTGATTTAGGAACTAATTTTTAAGCAATGAATATGACTATAAAAAACAACTACATACCTTTGATGAAAGGATTTATTTTAATTTTGGCTTTATTGATTACCACGAGTAGCTATGCGGCGGGTGTAGGCTTCGTCAACATCTCTATCGTGATGCAGAAAGCCCCTCAATCTATTTCCGCAGTCCAACGCCTGGAAGCAGAGTTTGATAAAAAAGATGCTGAACTATTGGAGTTGGAAGACGATATCAGAAAAGGTGAAATTTTACTCAGACGTTCGTCGCGTACTATGGACGAGGAAAAAAGGGAACGTTTGCAAGCAAGAATCATTTCGATGAAACGAGAGTTTAAGGAAAGGCGTGAAGAGTTTAAGGAAGAATTCAATAAACGGCGTACCGAAGAGCAGGCTAAGATACAAAAAGAAGTATTAGAAATTATCAAAGAACTAGCCAAGAGAAAGGATTTTGATATAGTTGTATCCGAACCTATACTTTATGCCGACGATCAAGTTAATTTAACCGATCAAGTACTGGATGTCTTAGAAAAACGAGCTGAATAACGGTTATACCTACTATGCCCAAGCGGTCTTATACTTTAGCCGAACTCGCAGAGCATATT
>JAPORV010000477.1 GCA_026710055.1 Aestuariivita sp. | reverse complement strand
CTCTCCGGCTTGTTCAAGTTTTTTGCCTCGAAGGAACTGGCGATCTTCCACAGGATTCGCTCGGTTGCGGCAATCTGGTAGGGTCGCATGATCAGCAGTGTATCGTTCGTATCAAGCACCGAATACTTCAGCAGCACATTCAGCAGGGTGTTTTTCTGAAAAAATGTCGCGGTGAAATCCTTCAGATCCTTGATCGGGCTGTTGTCCGCCTTCGCCCAGTTCATGGTGAAGTCGAAGCTGTTCTTGTCGCGCCTGATGGTGTTGGCGAAATACCGAGTGTCGGTGCCGTTCGATATCACGAACATCTGAAGGAACTTGTAGAGCGAGTTGTCGCTGTTGAAGCTCTCCTTGCTGTAGCGGCGGATCTGGTTGAAGGCCTCCCGAATGGCGACGCCGCGCTTTTTCAATTCAATATGGATCAGCGGCAAACCGTTGACCAGAAGAGTCACATCGTAGCGGTTGGCATGTGTGCCCGTTTGTTCGAACTGTCGGATCACCTGCATCTTGTTGCGGGCCATGTTCCGTTTATCCAGCAGGTGGATATTCTGTATCCGACCATCATCGAAGACAAAGTCGTGAATCGAGTCTTCATGGATTTTGCGGGTTTTCTCGAGGATGCCGTCACTGGACTTGTCGAGCCAGTCTTTGACAAAACGCAGCCATTCGTCGTCCGAAAACTGCACGTTGTTTAGCGCCTGCAACTGCACCCGTACATTGGACAGCATTGCTTTCGGTGTGGTGAGCTCGGGTACATGCTCATATCCCTGGCTGATCAGATCCTGGACGAGTTCCTGCTCGAGATCGGCCTCGCTTTGATAGATGGTCCCGCCCGTCCACTCCTGGATGTAGGTGTTGAGGACAATGAAGTTCCGCGATTCGGCAAGCGGTTTGGTGTGCGTGATCATTGTCTGTATCCTACGCTACTCTCTTGTCGAATTTAGGAAAGTTCAAAAGCTGATCCCGGTAATATTCATATTGCTTTTGCCGCAGTTCGATTTCGCGTGGCAGGCCTTCAGTGAGGGAGGTGGTCAGTGCGTCGAACTTATCAAGAATGGTAACAATACGTTGTTGCTCGGCGAGTGATTTTTGAGGATCGCTAGAAAAAGGAATAGGAATTTTTGTTTTTCTGATATTGTCATTGTATAAACGTTTGATCACACCGCCATCTGACACATGCCAAGTTATAATCTGATAAACATAAAACAGATATTTATTTAGTACCTTGTCCTCGTCATTTTCAATCCAAACGATATTACTATCTTGGAAAAAAGCTTCTCTTCCGTCAAATATGACAGATCTACCTATAGTGCCGCTTGCTGAAATCAAAATTTCACCAGATTTCGGATAATGAAATTTTTTCTTTAACTCTTCAAATAATTTTCGGGAGATGAACGCATTTGCTTGTTTGCCAAATGTCCCGATCTTAAAAAATGGAATATCTCCTACATCAGAAGTTTGATTTTTCATCACTCTTTTGCACATACGTACTTCACCAATATTGGCCAGCGGTTTCCACTGCACATTGTCATCATCATCAAAAGTGAGCAGTTTGTCCAGATAGTGGTTATACTGTTTTCTGCGTGCGGTCAGTTCGGTTGTAAGCTCGGTTGTAAGCTCGGTAAAGGTGTCAAGAATGCGAACGATCTCGCCCTGAATCGCAAGCGACTTCTCGGGATTGTCAGGGCACGGGATGGGAAATAAAAATTTTCGAAATCCAATCATGTCAACAGATGCAAAACTCGACGTTTTTGTGTTTTTCTTGCACCACTCTGCAAGCAAAAAACCATAATAGAACAGAAACTTGATCTCAAAAATACCAGCATATTTCTCTTTCAGAGAAAGGCTAGTAAATCTTTGGTTGGCTAGATGTGGAACAGAAATTAACGCGTGCTCTCCAACAGTTGCCGAAGTTGCAAAAATTAATGAATTTGCAGGAAATAGATTGCCACTTTTAACAGCGTTTTTTGAAATCTTTTGTAAAGAGTCATTAAGTATCCGACCATTTTTACGAATATCATCCATTCTGAACCAAGGAACTGAACCATTTTCCCAGAATTCTTTATTTGATCTAGATGGCGTGTAACCGTTTTTTACATAAAACAATTTTGAAACAGGCAACCATTCCACCTCGGCGCCATTCAGCAATTTCTTTAAGAAGTGTTGTTTGCCCATTGCTACAGATCCTCAATTTTAAATTCGCTATAGCCTTCATAATAATAGCTGACATC
>JAPORV010000153.1 GCA_026710055.1 Aestuariivita sp. | reverse complement strand
ACAGGCCTTTCATGAGTTCCGGTTGCCAAAATTGCGCAGGAAGATCCCGCCATGGCGATCCTATGCGAAACCACCAAAGTACGGCCTTAAGAAACAACCTGTTGTCAGCCGTCCTGCTAGGATCGGTCGCCTTTCCTGAAAGAAGCGGTTCGATTCGCTTCCACATCGCAACCGTGAAAACGGTTCGGTCCATGTTCATTGTTCTGCTCTCTCAACCATGTCATATCGCCTCTTTTCCGAGCGAATCTGAGTGTTAATTTAATAAAAATTCAGAAACGGTCAAGAGCAGATGTCCACGAGCCCTAAATTGACTATTTTATTCCTGCACTATCTATTGTATTTTAGATAATATGCGATTAGTGTTGTGATTGATCAATTATGCCTTTAATTTATGTATTTCATATTTGTGTATTCGCAAGACGATCGGGAAAATACGCCGTTGTAATTGATTGCACCAACGGTCACGAATTACACAAACTAAACGCAGCACCCTGAAGGTATTTCTACGGACATGGTGTTTTTTCTCAAGGTGGTAGCTTACTATTCACGACGGAAAATGACTATCAAACAGCACTTGGAGTGATCGGCAATCTTTAAAAAAAATAAATTTGAATAGGTTGATTCGCAGTACACCCAAATGATTCCAATTTCCACATGCAATTTCCCAGTTCCAAAGGAAACCAAATTCTCAAGTAAGAGTAACCAGCATGCTTGAAATACCGTCAGCTTATATCAAAGGCTACGAAAAAGCCCGATTTTATAACAGTGCACTTGCTCAAAATTATATCCAACACACGATGCTCGGCGATCCAGAAATTGATCCAATACTAGAGGAAATCCAGTCGTTGCATCCTGCAAAACTCCAAAAATTCATAGCGGCTGGAATAGATCAAAAAAAAGCAGAACTGCGTTCAGCACCAGAACCGTTGCGCGATTTCTTCAATGATTTCCATGAACCAGAATGGTTAGATCATAGTTCTTTCAATGCGGGAATACAGGCTTTTCATGCTAATGCAGACCTTATGCTGGTTGCGTTCGTTTCTGGAGTACTAGTAGAAGGATTTTCAACTCTTATAGCCAAATCGTTCAATATGACTGGCCGCGTTGCCGCTACTAAAAGGCGTTTAAAGCAAAACAATCGCCAGTTAGTTGAGATATTTTTTCCACTCGGATTACATCGCGACGGGGATGGATGGAAACTCTCTTGCAGGGTACGTTTCGTTCATGCCCGAATCAGATATCTGCTTAAAAGGCATGAAGAATGGAACACCGCAGCTTGGGGCATACCATTAAGTGCGGCTCATCTTGGATACGCCATTTCAGTCTTTTCCCAACGGTTATTGGACTACTCCACACTAGTCGGAGCTTCCTTTACTAACGAGGAGAAATCAAGCATTCTTGATGTCTGGCGTTACACTGGATACCTCATGGGAATTCCTGAGTCGATCCTTTACAAAAACGCAGCAGAAGCTACTAGTATGCGCTGGATTACTAAGATGTGCGAACCTCCGCCTGATTCAGATTCAGCCGCGATGGCAAACGCTTTGATTCAATCAGTTCCGGGAATTGTCGACATTAAAGACGACAAAGAGAAGCGAAAAGTCATTGGACTTGCTTATAAATTGTCCAGAGCACTTATAGGAAACGAGTTGGCCGAGCACTTCCAATACCCAAAGACACGGACTTTTGGTACCCTATTCAGTTTTCGACTGCAACAATATGTTCAACGTTGGTCAAAGGGCGGAGATGGAGTCCGATCAGAAAATCTCAATCAACTATTGCGAATCTCAACATATGATAAAAAAGGACTTACGTATAATTTGCCAGACCACGTAAAACATGACAAGTCGCAACCATGGTAAGGCAGCAATTCCCGCTAACTCGGGTGAATAGTAACGAGTGTCATTCGAACTCTAAGTCTTTGAGAAAACTAGAAAAAATTTTCCAAGAATAACTTAAATTCTCAATTTTGGTGCAGAAATTTTATGAAAAATAATTTTTTAAAATTGCATAACTATATGAATAAAAGAAAAAATATTCTAGCGGGAATTACTGAAGATAAGGGCTAATTAAAATATCAGAGCTGAGTAATTTATTTTAACGAGAGTTCTAAGAAAGGAGCGACCGTTAAACAGTTAATGAAATATGTTTAAATTTAGGGCAAGTAGTCGCATCAGTCTAATATTTCATTATCGGAAATCGTTCACCAGTGTTAACGAGATTGAGTTA
>JAPORV010000457.1 GCA_026710055.1 Aestuariivita sp. | reverse complement strand
GCGCCATCGCTTGCAATGCGTCTGGTGGATGCGACGACGGTCAAGGAACCCGGAAAGACGGGTTCCTTATGGCGAATCCCCTACGCGGTTTGCGTTCCGTCGTTGCTTTGTGATCCTTTCCTTCTGACGGCGACCGAAGGGGACCGGCACCGGCGAGTCGTTCACACAGTTTCCGATGACGGCGGGTACGTTCTGAGACGAGTGAACACCGGCGCCTGGCCGTTCAGGACATCAGACGGCCGTGGCTTTAATTTGTTGCAGGACGTGCGGTGTCTCCAACAACCACGGCAACGCCGGTGCGCTTGCGCAAGTCGGCGGCCGCCATCGCTTTAGCGTCGACAAAAGGCGGCGTCAAAAGGCAAAACCCTGAAGCCTGAGACGCTGGAATTGGTTAGGGATGTTATCGTCTATACGACCTTCCCGGCCGCAGAATGTTCTCCGGCGCAAGGTCTGCAATGGTATCGGCTTCGCGGGCAGGTTGAACGCGTCTTTCAACGCTTCAAGTCGAGCGCCCAACTTGGTCATCTTCCTCAATACAATCCCGAAAGCGCCAAAGCCTGGCTTTACGGCACACTTTACGCCGCACTGTTAACCGAAAGATTGATCCACCACGCGGGGGCCATTTCCCCTTGGGGATACGAACTTCGGCCGAGGGAACACCCCGCGCCAGTGGCGGGAATCCCGCTTCATGTTCCATCAGGTTTGTCACCCCATTGATCCCCATATTCGCATAACCGATGTGCTGGACAATTGGTCAGCTATCGTGGCGGGACTGCCTGAGCCGAATCGGAAGCGCAGACCGCAGATTGAACGATACGGATGGATGAACTCTGCAAGCAAAAACGCAGCCTAAAACAAGTTAACGCTGATGGAGTAACAGACAATATCTATCGCTGTACATATCAACAGTCTTTCATTTTTGCCATTGGCCGTGCAGCGACCCGTTTCAACAACTTGGCGTCAATCGCCCGTCACTAAAGTTGAGTGATCGCAACATATCGGGTGTCCCTGAACATGTGTGGTTGCTGATGACTGGCTCCAAGAAAGCCATCCAGTCGCCACCCCCAGCACGCACATAGGCACAGCGAATCTGGACATTCTTGCACTGGCAGACATGACCCCAGTTCTCCTCATATTTCGCGAGTTTATCTCTTTCAGAATCACTTAAAGTGTCTGGGTCAACGGAATTAAGATCTCGATCCGACCAATAGGGTAGGCTAGATTCAAAATGCGGCTGACACGCCCCACTCTTGCGGGCCTGGCTAGCAAGAAAAGCAAAACCGCACTCCCAAACTGGGTTCCCGTGCCAATATTCGCAGAGAGACACGCGTTCGGCAGCCACCGGTGCAATCCCAAAAATACTCAGTAAAACGCCGAGAACTGTCAGCTTGATCAATCGGACAGATTGATCAGACATGAGATTGCGAACAAAACTAGTCATATAAAATCTCCTCTTTTTTCCTGTATTGTCGAACTGGAATATGAGCGTACTCTGATCGGCTTGCTGAGATCTCCCATACCTCTTATTGACCTTCCCAAATTGGGAAAATTTTGTGCTGATGTTTACCACCGACAGATTCTAGTTGTGTTAGTGGCTTTAGGTGCAATCCTTTCAGAATATCTCCTTTTATTAATGACAAGGTAACAAAGTCACATTTGATGTTGACGCTACGCTTGATAGAATTAGCCTATCTCTGATAGACAGCAACCTACCTGCTGGATATCCCGTGCCGACGACGGGGATGCTCCCTATCAAAACCATTGCGAATATCCTTGCTATTCTGTCATGGATTTTCATAAATTCTACTTTCAAGAATTTTCTACTAATATTGAAATACTAGAATACTAGTTGTCGACCTCATCAATTTAACTACCCCCCTTCCCCCTAGCCTTGCGAACTAAGAATTAACCAATGTTCTTGCTTTTCTTTTATTCTCGCGTAAATGTCAACAAAAAAAACTTTTTCGTGAACAGAGTATTCTACACTGTGATATTCATGTGACTTGGGGTGTGACCGATAAACGACGTAAGTTGCCGTATGTTATTGTCTGTAAAAAACCTAAAAATCAGTATTAAAACGGCCTAAATAACTTGACTCTTTTGTCATTTTTCGCTGGTGACGATTGTGGGTATTTGGGACAATATCAGCAATTACACCCAAGATTTGCCCCAAATCAGCCAATCTTCGCCAGAATCTCTCGAAAGAAAGGTCACATTATGCGCACATCCTTCGC
>JAPORV010000472.1 GCA_026710055.1 Aestuariivita sp. | reverse complement strand
CCCCACAACGGGTCAATGAGTGCTGGTCTATGGACTTTGTGCATGACCAGTTGAGTGATGGCAAACGCTTTCGAGTATTGAACATAATAGACAATTGCAGCCGTGAATGTGTCGGTCAGATTGTTGCCATTTCTATCACTGGCGAACGCGTCGCAAACTATCTATCCGAGTTGATAGAGAAACGCGATGCGAAGCCGGCCAGCATCGTCTGCGATAACGGCACGGAGTTTAGATGCAAGGCGATGTTTCACTGGAGCCGAGACCAGCAGGTGGCATTGGATTTTATCCAACCTGGCAAACCGACGCAGAATGCCTTTGTCGAAAGTTTCAACGGCAAGTTCCGAGACGGTTGTCTGAATCAGTTCTGGTTTCGTTCAATAAAAGAGGCAAAAGAGCTTATAGAAGACTGGCGAATAGATTATAATGAAGTCCGCCCGCACAGTGCACTGGGATATCAACCGCCAAGTGTATTTGCGGAGGCAAGAGCATGAAAACTAACTTTTCAGTTGGTAATAATAATGGGGTAACGTCAATATGAAGAGAAAGCATTTTGATGAAGAACAGATCATTAAGGCATTAAAGTCAAATGAGGCAAGCATGAAAGTAGTAGATATCTGTCGAGCTAAATATTGCTGAGAAGATATTTTATCGCTGGCGCATAAATTATAATGAAGTCCGCCCGCACAGCGCACTTGGCTATCAATCCTCAAGTATATTTGCGGAGGCAGTAGTATGAAAAATAACTTTTCAGGTAGCCCTAAAAATGGGGTAATGTCACAGAGCGCAATTCGCACCTCATAATGTGGATTTCAGTAGTGGGTCTATTAGTTTGATATCTAATCAGAAGTAGATGATTAAAGCCAGGGAGCCAAGACACCAATAAATTCCGGATGTATTAGATAACCTGTGCTGTGGTGCGGATTTGATTTTCTATTACGGACGGCAAGGTTATAAATATGATGGTCAGTAATATTGGTCAACATGCCTCTATAGTCATTTGCAAGTGTTTGATCATGTGAAATATAATCATCTTCAGCTGCGAAATTGTCCCATTTCCTAACCAAAGAAGGGTATTTGGCTCCTTTTTTATCACTACCTTTTAAATATCTTTTTACTGTTTCATTTCCCAGCGGACTACCAATCGTGATAAAGGTAACTTTTTTAGGCTTACTTTTCCGTAACTCTTGGTATTCTCCGTAATGGGAGAATTTCCAGAGGACATCATAACTAATAATCGAACCAAGACTATGTGCTACTAAGCAAACATCATCTCCATTGATTAGCGCATTAGATAGAGGCTTAGTTAATCGTGCTCGCGCATCCATAGCAAAATTTCTCTCTTCCCAATAGTCCTTCATATCTGGAGCAAATAGTCCTATAAGTTGAGGAATAACCCCAAATATATCAAATGCATCAGCTGGCCGATTAAAAATTCTTGCTAAATCATCTAATACTGAACCAGCCCCAGGCAATTTTTTATAGTTCTTTTTATCAAACTTTTTGTATGTTTTAAGTTTTTTAAGGCATGTCATACGATTACTAATATCTCTAGCTTCATCATAAGACAAATTATGCGCCTTTAGCAATCTATTGGAAAGATCACCATAATAGACAAAAGTTTTCTTTGCATTCTTGAAATCATTCATGACATTCTTGAATTTACTTATGACATTCTTTCGTTGTAAACCATGCTTGATTGCATTTAGCCAATTATCGCTAAGGGCCTTTTGATTTGGCTTGAAATTTCGACCGTGTATTAGAAAAAGATGTTTTGACATAATTTACTCCTCACATTAAGATACATTTTTAATACAAACATCACACTCCTCAAACAGGCTCATATTATTGTTTTGAAGGGATAATCTGTATTTCTTTTTAACTTTAGCATACCTCTTAAGATATTCGCACCATCTGCTCCCGGCAAAGTCATAATCAAGGCCTTTGCCGTCCGATAATCTGCGTCTAAAGTTAGGAGGTAGACTTTGGCCTTTTCAACTATTTATATTACTACAAAATCAAACTAAATGCCAAAAATAGGAATTGGGGCTGTTGAAATTGTGTATTGATACAACGTACACCCAAACCACCCGTAGGGGTGGACTCATATGTCCGTCCCACGGTACCGTCCTGCACAAACCCAACCGCCACGCGCCATCAAATCATGGTTACCATAAACGAAATGGATGAATGGATTGATTGTGCAGACGCAACGCGTTAGGACGGACATGCGAGTCCATCCCTAC
>JAPORV010000397.1 GCA_026710055.1 Aestuariivita sp. | reverse complement strand
TAACATGATAAAACTTTCGTCCATTCGGGTTCATCATTATGCCTCATATGTTATCACCTCATCCGTCGTTGATGTTCCGACCTCAGAAACGGCCCTGCTCAAACCAATCGGGATGTAGTATTGTTATCAGTGAGACGACTCTATATCATTCACTACAAATAAGACAACAATTTACCGGTTTCTAGCATCAATTCAATAATGTTGGTATACTAGAAACTTGCGGAAATATGGAGTTTGGTCATGGCAGTTAACCGTATTTTTATTCTTGTTGCATCTATTGTGATTGCGGGATGTTCTAATCAGGGTCTTCGAGATCTCAGGAGCAATAGTGATGGTCCAGATGAATTCATGGTTTTGCCGGTGTTGCCGTTGAGCGAGCCGCAAAATTACAAAGACTTGCCAGTACCAACGCCAGGGGGGCGCAATTTAACTGATCTCCAACCTAAAAATAATGCTATTATCGCATTGGGAGGTAATCTAGATTTAGATCGTGGTGTTGGTATACCTTTGTCAGATGAGGCGTTGGTTACGTATGCAAATAGAGGTGGCGTCTTGGCAAACATTCGAGAAATTATTTTCCAAGAAGATGAAGCATTTCGAAAGCGACGTGGGCGTTTCTCCCAGTTTCAACTGTTTCGTGTAAACAGATATGATCAAGTATATGCTATTCAGAAACTTGATCCGTTTGTTGAAAAACGCAAGTTTAGGCGTGCAGGCATTACTGTGCCATCGGCGCCACCTGAGGTAAATTGATCGATTTTTGATGATTTTTCAATTATTATTTCGTCAGTTTTGTATTTGATTTAAAATTAAAGGGGTGTTTTGTGTTCAACCGATTATTTTTAATTCTTTGCTTTTTCGGGGTGGGCTCTGCGGTGACCGCGAACAATACCGTTGATGCTGTTACGTCCTTTGAAATCAGCAATGGGATGAAAGTGGTTGTTATTGAGGATGATCGTGCACCAGTTGTTCAACATATGGTTTGGTATCCGGTTGGTGCTGCAGATGAGCCTTCGGGAGTATCTGGTGTTGCCCATTTCCTTGAACATCTCATGTTTAAGGCGACTGATAATTTGGAATCTGGTGAATTATCATCTATTGTTGCGGCCAACGGCGGCACGAGTAATGCTTTTACCAGTTGGGATTATACGGCCTATTTTCAAAGGGTGGCTTCTGATCGGCTTGAATTAATGATGGAAATGGAATCCGATCGAATGCGAAATCTTCGTTTAACGGAGAATGATATTGTTACGGAAAGACAGGTGGTGATTGAAGAACGAAACCAGCGTATTGAGAACAGTCCTGGCGCATTGTTTAATGAGCAAATTAATGCAGCGCAGTACCTTAATCATCAATACGGAAAGCCGATTATTGGGTGGAGGCATGAGATAGAGAATCTTCAAATGGAAGATGTTTACAAGTTTTATAATGAGCATTACGCTCCGAATAATGCCTTTCTCATTGTTTCAGGCGATGTCCTACCAGAAGAAGTGAGGCAGTTGGCTGAGAAATATTATGGGATTATTCCAGCAAATGCTTTAGCTGGTGTAAGACCACGTTCTCAGGAGCCTCCACCTCGGGCTGAGCGCCGTTTAACTTATGAAGATGCAAGAGTTGGACAACCATACATAAGTCGATCATATATTGCGCCAAAACGAGAAACTGGCGATCAAAGAATGGCTGCTGCTCTCACTTTTCTTGCTGAAGTGCTGGGTGGTGGTAAAACGTCACTTTTGGTTGAGGAGTTACAATTTAATCAGAAGATTGCAGTCTATGCTGGCGCTTTCTACCGTGGTATGTCTCGGGATGATACAACATTTGATGTCGTCGTCGTTCCAACCGCTTCAGTTAGTTTACAAGAAGCTGAAGATGCAATGGATGAAGTCATTCATAGTTTTTTTGAATCTGGCATTGGCGTTGAAAAGCTGGAGCGAATAAAAACACAGATTAGAGCTTCGGAAATTTACGCACGAGACAATGCAGAAGCAGTCGCACGTCGATATGGCGTAGCTTTATCCTCGGGTTTATCTGTTGAGGATGTGCAGTTGTGGCCAGACAAATTGCAAGCAGTTACTGAAGAAGAAATCTTAAATGCCGCACGACTTGTTTTGCAGCCCGAGCGATCTGTGACTGGCTGGTTATTGAAATCTGAGGGAGTCGAGGAGTGAAGAAATTTTTTATTACATTTTTTTCTTTGTTGTTGAGTTTCCCGACTGATGGATATGCTACAATAAACATTCAGC
>JAPORV010000444.1 GCA_026710055.1 Aestuariivita sp. | reverse complement strand
CTCGTTTTGAGCACAACGACGGTCACGGCAAAAAACACTTGGCAGATGTGTTGATTACCTTTGCCCTTCTCAGCTTCTTGCTTGATCAAGTTCAATTCCATTACTGTGCGCTGTTTCAACGCGCACGAAAGCATCAGAAGCGCACTCTTTATTGATGGGAGGCGATGCGCAGCCTCTTCCGACAGTATCGGATCGACAATGGGCGGGATGATGCTCATGCCTGATCAGGGAATGTGATGAAACCTGAGTTAACGTCACAGCTTTCAGGTGATCCCTGACGCCCACCCTGTGCTCACACTCGCCTTTCCATCCTTCAGTTTCATTTTTTTCATCGGGTTGTTCAATCCGAGAGTTGTCATGCCTGCTGGGTAAGTGGATATTTCTTTGACGCAAAAATCACCCGCACAGCATCATAAAAAAAGTTAGCGGGAATGACTGTATAAAGTGTGGGTATTATGGCAGACAAGAATTTGTTTGGATAGATCTAACAATGGTAATGCAAACACAAAATGTAATAGTGTTTCAATTTCTATTCGTATTTTGCGGGAGATAGTTGTCGAATCAGGAATTACCTTAATTCGGAATTAATACATTCTTATGGTTAACAAATTCACATCTCATAAACCTGGTCTTGCCATTTTCTTGAAACTAATCGCGATGTTTCTCTTTGTTACAATGTGGGGCATTATTAAGTTTACCTCTGAGGTTGTTCCAGCAGGACAAGCAGTCTTTTTTCGTTCTCTTTTTGCTATTCCAGTCATTTTGCTTTGGTTGGTGTTACGAGGAGAAATTCGGGTTGGTCTGCGACCGCGAAAAATAAGCCATCATGTATTGCGCGGTGGACTTGGCACTGTCGCCATGGGGTTATCATTTACAGGATTAGGGTTGCTGTCACTACCTGAAGTCACTGTTATCGGGTATGCCGCTCCAGTTTTTGTTGTTATTCTTGCTGCTGTTGTGCTGGGTGAACGCATACGGGCAGTTCGCATTACAGCAGTTATTATTGGTCTCATTGGTGTGATGATTGTGCTTTGGCCGCGACTTACTTTGGCTGGTACTCTAACAGAGGGAGCAGCACTTGGCGCATTAGCTGTCTTATCTGCTACGTTAATTCGGTCCATCGTGCAAATTCATGTGCGCCGAATGGTTGAGACAGAGCATACGGCTGCGATTGTGTTTTATTTTTGTCTTATTGCCTCAATGTTATCGGTTCTCACTGCACCTTTCGGTTGGATTGTAACAGATTCAAAAACGACTGCGTTGCTGATTAGTGCTGGTTTAGTTGGTGGCGTTGCGCAAATTCTTGTTACATCAGCGTACCGTTTTGCAGGGGCCTCTGTATTGGCACCATATGACTATACATCAATTATTTTTTCAATAGCGATTGGTTACCTTTGGTTTGGTGAATATCCAGCATCTATGATGACTATCGGCGCTTTGTTTATCATTTTGGGTGGGATTTTGGTTTTATGGCGAGAAAGTCGATTAAATACAAATCGAAGCCCAACCCAGCGGGATTCTACTCCAAAATTTGATTAATTTTGACACAAAATAACGGACAAATTTGAATGGGCAATAATCTAATTGTTACGTTCAAACTAATATCTAATTTACTTGACAGTTGTTTCATTGTATTTGGTTAACATATCTATTGCCGAGAAGGTCGAATTTCCTCAACACGAAATAAACTTTGGAGTCACTTGTAAAAGTCGGCAGAAATTTTTTATATGATAGTGAAAAAAAGTGTATCTACTCAGGTAAGGATGTCTCCGCACACTAGGCGACCGCCTGTGAAAAGGTTGATTCACTCGGAAGAGCTGATACGCGTTCCCACCCACATGAGACGGCGCAAGGGAGGGTCACAATGCAATCGATCAATCAAGTCTCGGGTGGTGGGCCTCTCCCGGATGGCCCTGGTGATAAAGGATCGCGCCGAAGCATACCGGTCTTTTTATGAGCGTTCTTGCCGATGGTGTTTAGTACGAAAAAACATGTCCACCGGTTACCGGTCAAGGGCGGTGACAAAGCGTTGGTGCTTTTCATTCAAGGGACCGAGTTCCGTGCTCAACGCAGGGCATCATTCCACTTAACATCGATTTCAGAGATGTGATGTAGATGAGATAAGGACATGTCGTGACTTCCTCTTATGTGGTGCGTGTTTTCTTTTTTTGTAGATGAAGAAATGCTGCATGTTCCTTCTGTTTTTCAACAAAAGGCCCGAAAGCGGAGAAAATTCGCTTAAATGCAGCATTTTGCAAGTGGCTCTTTGTTTAATGCTTTATTGTGAATACTAATTTTTGAGGAATATGACTGAAATTTTTTTGATTTTCGTCATTTAATGGCAGTCAAATTATTTTGGGTTTGTTTGAATGAAATGGCGTTTCTACCAAGAAAGTATTGCTATCTTCAAAGATAAATCATTAATAATTTTCTCAGGAATTCTACTATGTGCTTTTGTTGTATCATCACTAATATAATCATTGAACTCTGTTCGAATGAATCGTCGAGTTTAGTATCCCTAACTTGATGACACTGATCATCATATATGAAATTATCGTTAATTTACTTATATCGAACAAGTGCATCAAGCGTTACAGATTATTTTGGTCATTTAGGTCAAAATGCCTCAGAATTACTGAATGATCCAAAATCAACTCAATTGAGGACATTGAAATGTCAACTACTCACAAAGAAGAGATGCAGAAACTACAAGCTAAACAGCGTGCGAAAGTCGCGGCGGCATCCAATCCTAATCGTGGTTTGATTTTGGTTCATACAGGTAATGGTAAAGGTAAATCTTCGTCAGCCTTTGGTGTTATGGTACGGGCGTTGGGTTGGAAACAAAAGGTTGGAGTTGTTCAATTCATTAAAGGAAGTTGGATTACGGGTGAACGGCGATTTTTTGATCAGTTAGGCGGTATAATCTGGCATACGATGGGTGAGGGATTTACTTGGGATACTCAGGATCGTGTGCGTGATATTAAAGCAGCAAAAATGGCATTCAGTAAAGCGCATGAGTTAATGGTTTCTGGCAATTTGGATTTATTGATTCTTGATGAAATCAATATTGCACTTCGGTATGACTATTTGGATGTTCGGTCAGTAATTGATTCGCTAAATTCCCGTGACAAACGCACTTCAATCATCCTAACAGGGCGAGATGCGGCACCTGCGATATGCGAAATTGCAGACTTAATTACAGAAATGACAGAAATAAAACATCCGTTTGCAGCAGGAATAAAGGCACAACGCGGGATTGACTTTTGAATGTCTTTATTTGTTAAATAATGGCTAAGTAGTGTTTGTTAAAAAACCCCTATTTTTCTCAAATTTCAAGAGTTTACCATGAATAAAAGTATATTTTTCAATGTGTTGACTTAACCGAAATATGTGAATGCCTTTTCTTTAATTTAGCGAAGATTGGCTGATTCAATGGCAATCTTGTAAGATATTAATAAATTGTACCAAATATCGGAAATCCTCGCTAGAACAAACGCATCAGAAAAGTACATTTTTTTAACAGTTTAACAGCGAATTTAGGGTTTTTTACCAAACACTAAATAATGTTTGCGAAAATAATTGAAGAGATCAGCACGAAAATATCCACATAAGTAGTTTTGTTCGTATGTGATTATGATTTGCAGTTCATTCTCGGATATCGTAATAAAGTAATGACCTGCAAAGGAATGTGGCTAAAAAATCAGATTTGTTACAACAAGAGAGACAATAAGAAATAGGATTGTCATGATCCCACCGCTTCTTAGAAAATCGACCACCTTATAGCCGGCTGGCCCCATAATCAGAGCATTGACTTGATGGGTTGGAATGAGGAATGAATTTGACGTTGAAATTGCAACGGTGAGCGCGAATATCGCTGGATCACCCCCGGCAGCCAATGCAATTGATACGGCAAGAGGCACCAAGAGGACTGTTGCACCAACATTCGACATAACAAGTGTGAAAACGGTCGCAAGAGCGGCGACACCAACTTGTAAACCCCAAACTGGCCATTCACCTAGTAAATTGAGCACTTGTTCAGCAATCCAAGCCGCTGTTCCGGTATTTTGAACAGCCTGCCCAAGTGGAATTAAACTCGCCAATAGAAAAACAGTAGACCAATTTATCGCTTCATAGGCTTCATCCACGCGAAGCACTCTTGTCGCGATCATCCCCGCTGCACCAACCAACAACGCAAGTGACAGACGTAAGTCTGAAAACAAAACGAGAGCAAATGCAACCATAAAGAAAAAAACTGCCCAAATCACTTTATTTGGACGTAATTCTTCCATCGGAAAGTCACTTGTAACCACAACAAAGTTTCTATCTTTTGTAAGCCTGGCGAGGCTATTCCATGCCGTAAATGCGACTAAAGTATCACCGGCCCGAAAAGCTTCGCGACTAATGTTTGAAGCTTTATGTTCAGCAGTTTCAACCAAGCTAAGCGTCTCATCACTGCGATGGATTGCGAGAAGTCCAATGCCGTAAGTCTTTCGCATAGCGATATCGCGAGCAGTTTTACCAATTAAATCTGAATCTGGCGGAATAACGATCTCGGCAACCCCTGCCACTGTTGGTGCGTAGGCTTCAGCAAATATGTCTAATTCCGGCAAAACCAATAAACCATAGTCATCAGCCATAGTTTGAACAACTTTGCGTCGACCAAGAATAGCAAGACGACAAGGATCTTCTATTTTTGTTGTCAATTGAGGTGTAAACCACCTTTGACCGCGATGATAAGAGCCAACGATATACAGATTATGCGCAATCATAATATCCGCGAAAGTTTGCCCTCTCAAAATTGATCCTTCTGGCACGACAACTTCAACAAGATCTGATTTAAGGCCGTAGATTTTTTTAAGATAATCCTTTACAGATTTTGCGCTACTACCTTCGTCCCTGTTACGATCACTAGGCAAAACCCACCGTCCGAAAATTACAAAATAAATTATTCCTGAAATTAATAAACATAGACCAATTGGTGTTACTGAAAATAAAGAAAACGTGTCCATTTTTTGATGAATCGGAAGTGTTTTATTTAAACCGTCAATAAGATCATTTAACAATATCAATGGTGAAGAGCCAACCATTGATATGGTACCACCAAGAATGGCGCAAAACCCCATCGGCATCAAGAGTCGGGCCAATGGCAATTCTGTTCTGACGCTAATGCGACTTACAACAGGAAGAAACAAAGCTGCGGCACCAACATTCTGCATAAAACTAGAGATAACCCCGACTGTTCCAGATATTATTGGAATGAGCCGAACTTCGGTTTTGCCGCCAAATCTTAAAATTGCCCCAGCGACCTTACTCATTAATCCTGCCTTATCTAAACCAGCACCAATAATCATAACAGCAATTATTGAAATAACGGCATTAGAAGCAAAACCGTCGAACAGCTGACCTTCGCGTGCTAAATTTTGAAGACTTGGGAATTGTGACAAAACTCCTAACAAAATCATAATAAGAATGGCTGTAAGATCGATTCGAAAAATTTCAGTAACAAATAGAACTATAGTGGTCACCAAAATTGCAAGAACCACCATCATTTCAAATGTTAATTCAATTGGCATTTAATGCCTCAATTTCAGTTATATTGTTAGGAAGTTATAATTTTTTTCATGTTTTTCTCGATACTAAGAGTTAACATGCCAGCAAATTATATGTAAGTTACAGGCATAGTGTGAATTATCAAAAAGCAGCATGCTAAAAAAAACATAAATTAAAGAGGCTTTTAAATGAATTAGCTTGACTATCTTGAATATGCTGCAGTTGGAAGCTTGAATTCAGAATAGTTCTGCAAAAAATGTGTTGGGCGATAATCCTTGTTGTGTCAGCTTCAAACAAGAACAATATGAATTAAATAAAAAAGAGTTACAAACAAAAAAAGATTGTAAGCGTTCAGTCGGGCGATGAACATTTCATCATACAATGATGATTTCAAATCGAAAGCTGAAGAGGTGATGATTTTGTAGCATTATTTGAGCATCAATTTTATGAATATATGATATACTTATCTACTCTACCAGCAATTCCCGCTAGAATATTTTTTATTTCAAATATTTACACAATTTTAAAATTTATTTTCACAAAATTTCTGCATCACAATTGAGACTTTAATATTATTTTTGGAACATTTTTTTCTGTTTTTCTCAAAGATTTAGAGTTCAAATGACACTCATTACTATCTACCCGAGTTAGCGGGAATTACTGCTACTCTATTGACCCCGCGTGACGTGACGCCTATGTTGAATCACATAATAGTTGACATAAGCAAACATGAATTTACGCCCCAACAAGTGACGTGGTTACGTCAAGAATTCGTCCAACGCGTGGCGATTGGATTTGATCGTCCCACCATGATGTGGATTATCGGTGGGCTCACCGGCATCGGCATAGCGGCCTTTGGTATTCTATGGAGCGAAATTGGTTCTGTTCGTGATGAGCTTCGTACAGAAATTAGTTCTGTTCGTGATGAGCTTCGTGAGGAAATTAGTTCTGTTCGCGAAGAGGTTAAAGAAAATCGTGCCCGCATTGTGGACATAGCGACAGGTCTAGCGCGCATTGAGGCCATTCTTGAGGAGCGGTTACCCCGAAACTAACAACAGGAAGGTTGTATCTCAGTTTGAGAATAATCCTTTATCCAGCACGCTGTAAAACCCAGTTTTGAAGAACGGGGTTTGACAGCGTTGTGTCGTCTCGCATACCAATTCAATTAAATTACCATAGAAAGTGATATATTTGGCATATAGTCAAAATACTTTGATGATCAGAGAAATAATGTGTAATTGTTCGTTTTTTCTTTTAAATTGTGGATAACCAAAATTGACGACTGAAAGACAGAGATACCAATAGGCATAGAAATCAATACTAATGCTTACACTGTCGCACAGCTTAGACGATGATAAAAGTTTTTAAAGTCAAACGCTACCGCTTGAACTCTACGCCCACTTTGTCCTCATCTCACTCACACATGTGTTGACTAACCGCTACGAAAAAGATCTCCATCACCATCCCTTCGAAACCGACATGCCGATCATGCGCAGCAATGTCAAAAATACCCTGCCAGCGCTATATCGGCCGAAACCTCAATCATGACCCGTGTCTCATCAATGCCTGAAACACGAGCGTCCTTATCGCGGTGTTCAACTTCAATCAAAAAAGCTGCGTCATTAGTGGATTAAAATCTCTATCATTCCCCCGCTCCCAAGAGTAAGCAAAAATCCAGAACAATACTAAATGTAGTATATTTTCATAATTTATATACTATAAATTGATTAATTTCACATATCTTATACCTCATATAAATTCATCCAGAGAGATTTGGTTTCATTTTGGGCAACATGTTTCTGTCCTATCGAGTTTAGCGGTCTTCGTTTGCGGAAAAATTCTATTTTATCGGCGGGCTTTTATAATATTTCCTAACAGATTAAAAATCTTACGAAAGCAACTTTTAGAACTATTGGATTAATTTTTGCACACTTTTATGATATCTGACATTTTTCTTAACGCTGGGTCATCCTGATTGAAATTTGATGTCAGTTACCTGTATGGATAAAATACCACAACGCAATTATCCGATTGCAAAACGGTTTGTAGTAGCAACTCGCAATACCGTTTAAAGTGACACTATTCATCAAAATTAATAGTCATAACATATGCGATCAAAATTCAATTCGAATTGTACGAAGATTGCAAATGGGTGAAGCCAAACTCTTAAAGTTTGGTAGTTTTCTCGCCTAATCAAGACATCCAATTAATTGTGTTGGGTAAAATTTGGTACGCTAAATTGAAAATGATGTACCGCATCCGCACGCTGAAGTCGCATTAGGGTTTTCGATCACAAAACGAGATCCTATTAACTCTTCGCAATAGTCAATTGTAGCGTTTTCTAAGAATGGAAGTGATATAGCGTCTACGACAACTTTTTGTCCTTTCCCATCCAGAATTAAGTCGTTATCTCTCGGCTTATCAAGTGCTATCTCATACTGAAACCCTGAACATCCGCCACCTTCCACAGCAACACGAAGCGCTTGACCGTTGTCAGCCGCACCAATTTCTACAAGTCTCCTAAAAGCACGGTCGGTAACTCGCGGTGGTATTTTCATTTTTGTCATCAATCTGTTTGAAATCTTAGCTTTAATTACTATAGGAATGAATAATAAAAACTCAAGTCAGGGATACTAAAATGTTTGCGCGTTTTGCTGCACAGTCTCATTGCTCTAGAGGGCGGCGTGTGGCCGAGAAGGAAAGTGAATTTAGGTCTGTGTTTCAACGTGATCGTGATCGCATTATTCATTCCAGTGCCTTTCGGCGACTTAAGCATAAGACACAAGTATTTGTTGAATATCAAGGCGATCTCTTCCGGACTCGGTTGACGCATTCAATTGAAGTGGCGCAAGTGGCTCGTACTATATCTAATGCTCTCGGTTTGAATTACGATTTAGCAGAAGCAGTGGCACTAGCGCATGACTTAGGCCACACCCCTTTTGGTCATTGTGGAGAAGATATATTAAATGCACTAATGGAACCTTTTGGAGGCTTTGATCACAATGCTCAGGCCTTAAAAATTGTGACCCAGTTAGAACAAAGTTATGCTGAATTTGATGGTCTTAACCTAACATGGGAAACGTTAGAAGCAATTTGTAAGCACAATGGACCGTTACCTGACAATATTCCATATGCAATCGCACAATATAATGAATTTTATGATTTGGAGGTGAAGACTTACGCAAGTGCCGAAGCACAGGTCGCATCATTAGCGGATGACATCGCTTATAATTGTCATGATCTACATGATGGTTTGAGAGCTCAATTGTTTGACGATGAAGAGATCAAGAATCTGCCAATCATTAGGGAAGCATGCTTGGCAGTCGATAAACTATATCCTAACTTAGAATTACACAGACGTCGGCATGAAATACTCAGGCGTGTTTTTGGAGACTTGGTCTCTGATGTAATTTTGACTTCACGTACTTTATTAGAAGAGTCAGGCGTAAATTCAGCTGAACATGTCCGACATTACGGAAGTCCAGTTATTGCCTTTTCGGAGGGCATGCAGACAAATTTGGCGCAAATTCAGGCTTTTCTTTATTCTGGAATGTATAGATCACCGGATATAATGAAAAAGCGAGAGGAAGTGAAAAATATTGTTAAAGTTCTATTCAATGCATACCTATCAAACGTCGACCTCCTCCCGAAACATTGGCAGCCAAGTATATCTGCTTTGACTGATCAAACAGAATGGGCACGAGTTGTGTCTGACTATATTGCTGGAATGACTGATCGGTTTGCCTTACAAGAATATCAAAGAATTACATCTTGAAGCCGTAATAATTTGATGTGATTAACAAGTACTGTACCGATTTTACTTTGAGGGTATCATCAAAATGAATTTATTTGAAGAAATAAGTCAACTTGTGAAAGAAACGCTTAAGGTAATAACAAAAAGACCGGAGTCATTTAATCGTACATCGTTAGAAAAAATAACGATTGAACCTCCAAGATTAGCAGCGTATGGCGATATGGCGACAAATGCGGCACTAGTTTTGACAAGTAAGAACGATAGCCCGCGTGATCTTGCTCAAGAATTGGCAATTAAGCTTACCAAGGATAAACGAATTTTGAAAGCTGCTGTCGCGGGGCCAGGTTTTGTTAATCTAAAGTTAAGTTTGGATTGTTGGCATCATGTGCTTAAGGCAATCTTAAGTGATGGCGATAATTTTGGGCGCTCTAATTTTGGGGCTGGGAAACGCGTAAATATTGAATTTGTTTCTGCTAACCCAACCGGGCCATTACATGTCGGGCATACGCGAGGTGCTGTATTTGGCGACGCTCTTGGTAATCTTTTGAGTTTTGCTGGCTATCGCGTTACACGAGAATATTACATTAATGATGCAGGCGCTCAAATTGAAGCTCTCGCGCGATCAGTTTATTTTAGATATTTACAGGCTATTGGAAAGAAAGTCGTCGTTGATGACATGGATTATCCTGGGGAATATTTAGCCCCAGTTGGGGAAGCATTAGCTCAACAATACGGGGACAAATGGGCTGATCAACCGGAACAGGTTTGGCTTAAGGAAATTGGAGACTATGCTGGCGATATAATGATGAAAAAAATCCAGGAAGACTTGGCTTCGCTCGGTGTGAAAATGGATGTTTTTTTTAGCGAAAAATCGCTTTACGGGACAGGTCGTATTGAAGCTGCTTTGAAACAATTACAAGAAAAAGGCCTCATTTATGAAGGCATATTGGATCCGCCAAAGGGCAAATTTATTGAAGATTGGGAAAGACGTGAGCAGACATTATTTAAGTCAACTGAACACGGGGACGATGTTGATCGGCCCCTTAAGAAATCAGATGGAACTTGGACATATTTTGCCCCAGATATTGCTTATCACTTTGATAAAATTGCAAGAAACTTTGATATACTTATTGATGTACTTGGTGCAGATCATGGAGGATACGTCAAACGAATGAAGGCAGCCGTCAGTGCTCTGTCTGACGGGAAAGTATCATTAGATACTAAATTAATTCAGTTAGTTCGCCTTCAAAAAAATGGAAGACCTTTCAAAATGTCTAAACGCGCCGGAAGTTTCGTTACATTGAGGGATTTAATCGAAACAGTTGGTGCTGGTGTAACGCGTTTTGTAATGCTAACGCGAAAAAATGATGCACCACTTGAATTTGATTTCGATAAGGCATTGGAACAAAGTCGCGACAATCCTGTTTTTTACGTTCAATATGCCAATGCGAGAGTGGTGAGCATTTTCAGACGCGCTAAGGAAGAGGGAATTCCAATCACTGATGATATGCTTAGAAATGCTGACCTTTCCGTGTTGAATCACGAAATGGAAATAGCCGTGTTACGAAAGCTTGCAGAATGGCCGCGGGCAGTTGAAATGGCAGCTCGCAGTAATGAACCGCATAAAATAGCTTTTTTTCTAAATGAATTGGCAGGAGAATTTCACAGACTTTGGAATCTTGGTAGTGATGATTCGAATTTGCGATTCATACAACCAAACGATATACCCGCCAGTCAATCCAAGATTGCTCTGGTTCGAGCCGTATCTATTGTCATCTCATCAGGCCTTGGAATTCTTGGCGTAACGCCATTACAAGAAATGCGATAATTGAACAAATCGTTAAGTGTGGTAGCATATTTTGCCAATAAGCTAAGTGAGACATAAAAAGTGATGTTAACGGGTAGTGATAATTCTGTTGATCCTCAGACTCGTGACATAGAGATATCTTCTGAAATCGGCACGAGATGGATTGCTATTTTCTCAAATGGGTTCAACATTTTTGTTTTACTGAGTTTTCTGTTACTTGTTGCTCTTTGGGTCTATCATTTACATACGCGAGATTTATCGGAAGTTCCGATCGTTTCGTCACCGGAAGGATCAATGCGTATACTACCTGAAAATCCAGGGGGTAAGCTTGCCGATAATCAAGAATTTGCAGTCAATAATATAGTTGAGAAAGGGAGTTCAAATGAGCAATTCGATGATCCAATATTGGCACCCGAATCCATTTCATTGCTGGAAGAGGATCAGCCTGTCAATCAAGTGATTGAGAACGGCATCGAAATTGAAGGAACGGAGATTCCTGAAAATATAGTGGCTAGTGAAAATAACCAAAATTTATCACATAATATTAATGTTCTTCCTGCAAATGGGAACGGTTTAAATGATTCACCGAATATTAATAGTCATTCAGTTGAACAGATGGATAGAGAATTAGGTCAGAATAATGAAGAAATTAGACTACCAGCCGTAATATTGTCGGATGTTGAGCCTTTTGTATCAGCATCGCTAATTCCACAGATGCGTCCGTCAAAACGAACACAAAAATCAATTTCTTCGGAAATTCCTAAGCAAGTACTTTCGAATATTTCAACCATTAGTGTGCCATCAGGAGCGCAGGTTGTTCAACTAGGTGCCTTTCCGTCTTCCGATATTGCAAAGAAAAGTTGGAAGCAGCTAGGCCTAAGGCTAGGAGATTACTTGGCAGGTAAACGACCAATTGTTCAGTTAGCTGTAGCAGGTGGACGAACATTTTTTCGATTGCGCGCTGCTGGCTTTAGCAATTTGGATGATGCTCGGCAATTTTGTTCTCGTTTAGTTGCCGATGGGTTAGAATGTATTCCCGTTGTTGCGAGGTGATCAATTATGGCACAGTTTGGTGCAACCATCCTAGATGCTCAAGGTACATGCCTTAATAGAGAAGAAAAGGCATTTTTCCGTGATGTCAATCCGTTTGGGTTTATTTTGTTTTCTCGCAATATTGATAACGCAGAGCAAGTTCGTTCATTATGCCATGAATTTCGGGAGGCGGTCGGCCGGGATGCTATCATTATGATAGATCAGGAAGGCGGTCGTATTCAACGCTTGCGCCCCCCAGTCGCAAGAAACTGGCCTCCTCCTTTTGATCATGTGTTGCAGGCTGGTAAGTCAGCAGCAAGAGTGATGTGGTTACGTTATCGGTTGATCGCCGAAGAGCTTCATGCGTTAGGGATTGATTGTAATTGTGCGCCAACGGCAGATTTAGCAAATGAAAATACACATCACTTTTTATATAACCGTTGTATGGGAACGATGCCAAAACACGTGGCAGGAATATGTCGTGAAATTGCAAACGCTCACTTTGATGCAGGTATTCTACCGATCATTAAACATATTCCGGGACATGGTCGTTCAACCAATGATAGTCATTTTTCATTACCAAGAATTTCCACACCGTTAGTAGAGTTAGAAAATACTGACTTTGCGATATTTCGTGCATTAAATGATTTACCCCTTAGTATGACAGCTCATGTGGTTTTTGAGGCGCTGGATGATAGTCCTGTATTACATTCTAACCGGACACTCGATTATATCCGTTCAAGCATTGGCTTTAGTGGATTAATTTTAACTGACGATATTTCAATGAAAGCGTTGTCGGGCGATTTACAAGTAATCAGTAAAACGGCAATAGAATCTGGTTGTGATGTGGTCTTGTATTGTAATGGAACGCTGATCGACCGTCACCGAGTTGCAGAGGCAGCAGGTGTAATGTCCGAGGTCGCACAAAAAAAGGCTGAAGCAACTTTAACTATGCGCCATAACAGACAAACAATTGACTCTCGAGCTCTAGAGACAGAACTCTCTTTGTTATTGGATGAAGAATTTAATGATTGATACAAGTTTTGAAGATGATGAAGGTTTAAAGATTGAACATACGCAGCTTCATGACTTGATCGTTGATGTAGATGGATTTGAGGGTCCGCTCGCTCTTTTGCTAAAATTATCGCGAATGCAGAAAATTGATTTGCGCAAGATTTCAATTATGGCATTAGCTGAGCAGTATTTGACATTTGTTGAACAAGCCCGAAAATTGAGCATTGAATTGGCCGCAGATTATCTTGTGATGGCTGCGTGGCTTGCGTTTTTAAAGTCACGCCTTCTCATTCCACCGACGGAGGATGAAACAGGACCTACAGGCAATGAATTGGCCGCATATTTGGCTTTTCAACTTGAGCGTCTTCAAGGAATGCGCGATGCGGCGGCTCAACTCATGGCAAGAAATCAGTTGGGGCGTGATTTTTTTGCAAGAGGTATTCCCGAAAATGTGAAACAATTCAAGCGTATACAATATAAGGCAACCTTGCTTGACTTGATGCAAGGGTATGCACGTGTTAGGACACGCGATGAGTTTCGTCCGTTTGCATTCGAGAGAAGTCGCGTATTTCCGATTGAACTGGCACTTGAAAGATTACGGGGAGTTATCGGAACTGCCATGAGTTGGATTGATTTAATGCGCTATCTGCCAGATGAGATGATTTCTGATCCAAAATTGAGGCGATCTGCTACAGCTTCAACTTTTGCTGCTGCATTGGAATTGGTAAGAGTTGGGCAGATAGAAGTGCGACAGTCAGAAGAGTTTGCGATGATTGAAATCAAAGTCAAAAATCAGACATCATGACTGTTAAGTCAAACAATGATGATCAAGTGGACGACTTTGAAGTTCCTCCCATATCAGAACAAAAACGAATGGTGGAGGCGCTTTTATTTGCTAGTTCACAGCCGCTGACTGTACATGAAATAGAATCCCGCCTGCCTCAAGGTTGCGACGTTGTGGAAGTTATCTCTCTCTTGCACGAGCAATATGAAACGTGTGGTGTTCATTTGACAAAGATTGGGGATGCGTGGGCATTTAGAACAGCCTCTGATCTCGGATTTTTGCTGCAAACGGAAAGAGTTGAGATCCGTAGGTTGTCACGTGTTGCGACTGAGACTTTAGCGATAATTGCCTATCATCAACCCACAACTCGTGCTGAAATTGAAGAGATTCGCGGTGTTTCGGTAAGTAAAGGAACAATTGACCAACTTCTAGAACTTGAGTGGATTCGTTTTGGGCGACGTAAGCTAACTCCAGGTAGGCCTGTGACATTTATGGTAACTCGGAGATTTCTGGATCACTTTGGATTAGAAACAGTCCGTGACTTACCAGGTTTAGCAGAATTAAGAGCCGCCGGTTTGTTGGAAAGCAAACCGCTGCTTGGACTGACAGATGACGCAAATCAATCGTCTGAGAATAATGAAATTACGCTAAGCGATAGCAAATTTGAGGACATGATTGAAGATTAATTGATCTTGTATGCCAACAAGCCATATCTGGTCATATCGTCATTTACTAGTCTTGAAAAGCGAATTTAGTTTGATCTCGCTGGTGAAGGTGAAGGAAGTGCGCAATCAGATCTGAAATCTTCATTTGCAGTTTTGGCGATTAATGCATTGTTCCTCACTCACATGTGCGAGCGCGAGACCTTTTTCGTAAATATGTTGAAGATAAGTTTGATTTCAGTGCAGTCTGAAAACATTTAATAGCGTAGAAAATGTGCCGGATTCTGTTGCCAGGCTCCGGCCAACCCCGCCTTACGCTGCTAGGCGATAAGGACTAAAATTTCGGTATTTTTGCTGCTTACGCGGCAAGTGCAACCGGAGCATGATTGTCATTGGCAATTATGCTTAATAGACCGATAACGGTGGTACCCCGCCGGAACAAAGCTAACACCTTTACACGTTCGTCGATCCTGTTTCGGCCCCACATACTTCCCAATGTCAAGTAACATGGTGGAGCCGCCGGGTACCGCCCCCGGGTCCGAACCGCTTATTTCGTGCGCGTTTATGTTCATAGTTCATCAGTGAACATGACACATATAGCTTCTGCTAATTGATTAGTAAAGTATAAAATCAAAAAAAGATGCCATCTTGATACTTTGAAACAAACTCTATTCAAACAATAAATATCTGGTTTATTTGCAGGAAACCTACTTTCTCAATCAAACTTCATTAGAGATGTGTGACGAAATCAAACGTTTTGTTGAAATAACCAACGGGATATCGACAGCACTTAATAGAAATCACTGTACAATTTTCCAAGATCCACCAGGATAACGGCACGCAGTTCCATATGCAGTTTGTTGCTGTCCACCAATATTTACAGTGTTTAAATACTCTCGACATTCTTGACCGTCTGCTGTTGTACCAATATTCGTAATTTGAGTGTTGCCGCTTGCGGGACCACCATAATTGTTCGGATTGTTCCAAGAAATTCTTTGTCCAGAATTTAACGACTGAAATGTTGAACCTCCCATTTGATTGCGCGAATTCTGGTCAAGCGATGCACCTATGGCCCGACCAGCACTCGCTCCGACAATTGCGCCAAGAGCGATAGCAGCCTTATTTCCGCTTCCCGAACCGACTTGGTCACCGACCATAGCTCCAGCAGTCCCACCAATAATTGTTCCAGCCAATTCATTAGAGGTTTGACACGCAACGAGACTGAGAATTAATGCGAAGCTCGCACCTAAACGGATAGAGAGGTTGATTTCTTTCATTTTTTTATCCTTGATTCGGCACGCACGCTGCACTTATTAACTTTATTCAATTAAATTGCGAGCCAAGCAATGCCTATATTTTTTTGTACAATGTTTGCCGTGTGCTGGCTTTCCTATGGTTCTCAACATGTGTAATTTCTTCTTGCGATATAATTAAATTCAGTTATTTGAGCGAACTCGTTTTAAATAAATATCGATTAAGTCAATGATAAGGACAAAAGTAACTTTGTCACTTTATTAAAAACCCAAACCTTCGTATTTCTTTTTGAATCTCGAAACACGTCCGCCGGTATCCACCAATCGGGAAGATCCACCCGTCCAAGCAGGATGAGCAGATGGATCAATATCAAGTGTAAGCGTATCGCCCTCAGTTCCCCATGTAGAGCGCATTTCAATCATTGTGCCGTCAACAAGTTTTACATTAATTTTGTGATAATCGGGATGAATTTCTTTTTTCATTGTGATTGACCCTAAACGCTTTTGTTAGACAGCGGTTTATAATTGGTATCTTCTGCAATTCTGGCCGATTTACCTCGGCGCGAGCGTAGGTAATATAGTTTCCCCCGGCGTACACGACCGCGACGAACAACTTCAATACTATTGATATTGGTGGAATAGAGTGGAAATATGCGCTCTACGCCTTCTCCAAATGAAATTTTTCGTACAGTAAATGAGCCACTGATACCTTCACCATTTTTACGTGCGATACAGACGCCTTCATAGTTTTGTATGCGACTTCGGGTACCTTCAGTTACTTTATAACCGACACGAATTGTATCTCCCGCTTTGAAGTCAGGTATTGTTTTTGTGAGCGAGTTGATTTGTTCTGATTCTAATTCTGCGATTAAATTCATCGCAAATTCTCCAATTTCTTTTTAGGCACAAAATTGCAGCCAGTACGATATAAAATAATGTCTAATCAAACCAAAATTTATGAAACAACTCGTTGGAGTTAGTTTGTATTCTGTTTTGTTAAATGACTATCAGCAACCAATTACTTATAAAATAATGCATATTTGAAATTCATCAACGATAGTTCTTAAAGGCTTTTAAGCTGAATTGAAATGATAATCAAGTGAATATCACTAACTTGATATGTCACTGGGTGCAATGATAAATTTCCTATTTTCGTTGACTTTATGCATTGTATTTGGATGTTGTATTCTCTTTTTTACATAAGCTAATCGGAAATCAAGACAACGCAATTTACAACTCATTTTGATAGGTTGACCAAACATCAGGACGCCGATTCTTGGTAAGTTTTTCTGCCTCAACTCGACGCCATTTTCCAATTTCTTTATGATTACCGGAAATCAAGACATCGGGGATCTTTCGTCCTCGCCATTCTGCTGGTCGTGTAAATTGCGGATATTCAAGTAAACCATTGGAGAAACTTTCTTCATGAACTGATGCATAATTTCCCAAAACACCTGGAATAAACCGTACAGTTGCGTCAATTAAAGATTGGGCCGCAAGCTCACCACCGGTCATAACAAAGTCTCCAATGGAGAGTTCAATTAAATTGAAATGATCAACAACGCGTTGGTCAAGCCCTTCATATCGCCCGCAAATGAATGTTGCTCCTTCTTCGTGCGCTAAGTCATTTATGAATTTTTGATTAACCGGATGACCTCTTGGGCTTAGATAGATCAATTTGAGGGATTTCTTTGATTTAGCATTTACATCGTCAATTGCAGCCCCTAATACATCTGCTTTCAGAACCATACCGGCACCACCACCTGCAGGTTTGTCATCAACGTTGCGATGTTTGCCTAATCCGTAATTCCTTAGATCATAAATGTTAAGTTGCCACAGACCGTCCTTTAATGCTTTTCCTATCAAACTAAGGCCAAGAATTCCAGGAAAAGCTTCTGGTAATAAAGAAATTATATTTGCTTGCCATGTGTTAGCATGGTTTGAAGAGAGAACGGTTAACTTATTATGACTATTGGTTTTTTTCAACTTGTGGGCAGTTGAGCGACGGGTCGCAGTTAGAGTCATTTGATCTCCTGAGATTAAAATACATTTCTTGATCTCTCGCTATTAAAATACATTTCTTGATCTCTCGCTATTAAAATAAATCAATTTTTTATCACTGATTATATACATTGATGAAGTGCGACAAAGATTAGAAAAGTCCATCAGGTGAATTAACAATGATGTATTTCTCAACGAAATTAACGGTGGGCACGATTGCCAATGTAAAAGGGATATAAGTTGATTTGTTTTGTTCTGGTTGATAGACTTCCAAGAGATCGCCAGCGCCATAATTTTGTATAGACTTTACATGACCTAATTCAACTCCGTCAGTATTCTTAACGATAAGTCCAATTAAGTCAGAATGATAGAATTCATCACCTGCCAGTTCTGGTAATTGCTTGCGAAGTATAAATAATTTCACTCCCCGCAGCGCTTCGGCATCTTCTCTGGTTGCTACATTCGTTAAGTTTGCTGTATATCCATTCTTTATTTCACGTGTTATCTTTAGCGTATACTTGGTTCTGAGCGAATCGAATAGAGGCGAGTAATTCGCAATGTCAGATGGCTTATCGCAAAAACTATTTATTCTGACTTCACCATTGACGCCGTATGCACCAGCAATCTCGCCAACGCAGATTAAATCTGATTTTTCAGCTTTATCAGACATCAGCAGTTTATTCTGCATTACTTATAGCGAAACTGTAAAGATGAACAATGGGCACGAAAGAGTAGGTTTTTATTCTAAAGGTTTCAGTAAGCAAATAAGTGATTGGATGAACTGAAATAAAAAAATTCATAGATACTGCTATGTTTAGATATTCTACTTATCAATTAAAATATAGTAGATAATTAAAATTATCCAGCAATTCCCGCTAGAATATTTTTTCTTTTATTTTCATATAGTTACGCAATTTAAAAAATTATTTTTCGTAAAATTTCTGCATCAAAATTGAGACTTTAATGTTATTTTTGGAACATTTTTTTTATTTTTCTCAAAGACTTAGAGTTCCAATGACACTCGTTATTATTCATCCGAGTTAGCGGAAATCACTGTACTTTACTTGACATAGGACAACTTTCTCTTTAGCAATATATTGATATAGGTAATTAATCCGATATTGCCCCTGATTTGCTTATATTTCACGCTAATTGCGGTTGTTTGGTTAACACAACACAATTTCATCTTTGTCAAATAATGTATCTAAGCCCCAGATTAAAATGGTGTTGATTTTCTCTAAAAAAGATACTAAAATAGTAATTGAAGTTAATAATAAATTAATGGAGTAACGCACTATGAAGCTGCGTAAACCGAAAGATGGTAACCAGCTTTCCGAGCATATTGTTGATTTAGCGACTAACGATGTTGCCAAAATCTACGGCAAGTATTCAATTGCTGTAGACTCCGGAAAAAGCAGTCTTATCGGTGGTCACATCACACTAAAATTGATTCAATGAGCCGCCAAGAGTAATGCAATTAGTGGAAATTATTTACTTAAGTAAACAAACTACCACATATAGAAATTAATCAGCAAATTTCTGATTATTTACACTACTTATAATGTTTTTTTATTTAAGTATATAAGCCCCCAATCATTACAGTATAATGACGGACACCTGTCGGGGTTAATTGATTCTAGAAATCATAAAAATAACCTGTAATTTTTATCATAAAGCCTAGAAACCTCCTAATAAAATGACATTTAATGAATATGAACAAACTAAAAAGTTGGATATTTTAAAGGAGATTATATACTTAGGTGAACAAACTACCAAATATAGAAATTAATCAGCAAATTTCTGATTATTTACACCACTTATAGTGTTTTTTTATTTAAGTATATAAGCCCCATTTTAAATTATTCGCTTGTAAGTTCTGTTGTTTCAATTGGATTATTGTACCCGCCCATTTTTTCAATTCAAAAATATCCAAATAAGCGTGGACAACACTTAAAAGCTGTTGGGTCTGATATACGGAAATCGATACATTTAAATGAGAAATAAAGGCAAAAAAACAGTTACGTCAAGGCAGTAAGGAATCTGTTAATGATCAATCTGAAAAATCAGACAATCCACATGAACTTACTTTACTCAGTGAAATATTAGCAAATGTACCAGAAAATATTCAAACTGCTTATATTCAATCTATTGCCTTTAATGGTCCATACCACCGCCTGTTTTGCTTGAGGAATATGAAAAAATCCAAGATGGCATGACTAACAGAATTATGACGATGGCAAACGATGAAATGGTGCATCGTCATAAATGGGAAACAAGCATTCTAAATGCGAAAAAAGCGGATATTAAACGTGCTAGCTGGTTGGGTTTTACGGTCGCAATTTTTAGTCTTATGGCAGCTTGTTTTTGCGCATACATTAATCAACCAGCAGTTGCCTTTATAGCACTTCTTCCACCTGCTGGTGGCGTTATGTTAGCTATTCCAAGAATAGTGAAGTCATTTTTAGGAGACACTCAAGAAAATTAAAATTTAGATGAAGAGAGTTTAGAGCCTGTGGACATCTGCTCTTGAATGTTTCTGGATTTCTGTGACGGTGGCTTTCAGAGTTGCTCACAAAAGAGGCGATCATTGAGCCATGAGGGAGCAGACGAATGAATACTGATCGAACCGTTTTGACGAATGAGATGTGGGAGCGGATTAGACTGCTTCTTTCGGGAAAGGTAATGGGTTTCAGGAGGACGGCAGATAACCGCCCATTCCTAGGGTCCGTTGACATCTATCGTGCGGCGATGATCCCTGCAATCAGGTAAATGCCCGCCTCGAAGCTGGATGCGGTCTTGTCGT
>JAPORV010000122.1 GCA_026710055.1 Aestuariivita sp. | reverse complement strand
TCCGGGTTCGGGGTGCGGCGAAGGTTGCGTGTCATTTGTTTTTCGGTATTTTCGCTCTGACTGTTGATCAGTGACGAAGACTGCGCACCTGACAGCACCGTTTATTCTGTCTTTGGCGTGGACGTGCAAGCCCACGAGTTCCGCTTGCGCGGATGTTTGTACTCTGCCCACTATGGTGATGATGTGAGCTGATTTTGTTAAGAAATCGGCTTCTGAGGGTATGCATCCATCAAACGATTGCAGAAGTCTTATCTCATCTCTTATTCTGCCATCACAATCGAAATCCGCCGCCGACTTTTGTATATGGCTAATTTATAACTTATTCGCCCTCTCTCACATCCAGGGCTTAACTTATCTCAAGCATTTCCCTATTGTTCTTCCAACATTTTGGGGGAGAGACGACAATGTCGTTTGACCCCCAAACCTTCAAAGCCATTACGTTTTCTGTCAAGCTCATGGACACCATTCAGCAGATCATCAACTTTGGTTCGGCTGATGCCCGCACTAAAGCCGCCATCCGTGCCGCTGAAGTCCTCAAATGGCGCTATCCTGACGGTCGCCGAAAAGTTTCTGGCCTGTCTGGGGCCTAAGTACATCTCAAAGCGCGAGGGATAGTGACTTGATCGATCAAGTGTGCGAAACACCTCGCCACTCTGCATCCGGTTGATGCCCCTCGTGGCTTCAATTGGCGCGATTTACCGTTGACGCTCACAATGATTGACACCCCTGAGGATACGAAAATCTGGAATGCCTCCGTCGATGTGGATCATGATCCTGGGGACAAACATCCTTTTGGTTGTCAAATGAGTCTTTTATTCGGGACGTTCCGCAGCAGGTTTGGGAATGTCTGTTATTTGAAGGAATCACACGTCATTGACCCTAAAGGGCACAGTTGATGGGTGGCGTCCGGCCCAACAGAACAAGACGCGACATGTGATGGTGGTTAATTCCTGCTTTATGATCTTTGTCGGTGTGAAGGTTTCCAGCCTAGCGTCAGTAGTGTGAGGATTGGCCGCGCGGTAATGGCTCGATGACGGGGTGCGAAAAATATCATGATCAACCGGTGTTGATGGAGACTTTTGTTGATACATGGCGGTTTCAGGGCAAGGCTTACAAAGCCGCCGGCTGGGCGTTCATTGGTTATAGTTCTCAAAAATCAGCTTTATTGCAAGAGGATATAAGTCAATACTAAACTCTGGAATGCTATAATTTATGCGCACCTTTAGCCTTGACGCGCTTTGAATCGTCCCTGCGTTTTATTTATCACATAGACTCTGCCTTTACGTCGCACGATACGGCATTCACGATGCCGCTTTTTTAGTGAGCGAAGTGAATTACGAATTTTCATTTTCTTATTCCTTTACTTAGTATCTGTAAAAAAACCCTTTTTTCACAAATTATAACAGTCTGCCGTGCATAAAAGCACATTTTTCAACGTATTGACTCAACCAAATATGTACCTTTTCTTCAATTTGGCGAAGATTTGCTAATTCGATGGAAATCTTGCAAAATATTAAGGAATTGTACCAAATACTAGAAATTTTTGTCAGAGACGCCAAATAGAAAATCGATGTTTTTCAGCAATTTATTCGATAATTTAGGCTTTTTTAACAGACACTACTTATTGTGCCATTTTTTCCAAAATCCAAAATTTGTGACAACCTCACATTCATATGGTGGGCGATACTGGGATCGAACCAGTGACCCCTACGATGTCAACGTAGTGCTCTACCGCTGAGCTAACCGCCCTCCAGTTGCTAATAATTCATTAAAAGTAAACTAAAGTACGCGTAAATAGTGTTCTATATCAAGGTATATGGTTATCTTTCATATTATTCAAGTAATTTTATGATTTTAAGCGTTTTGATGGAATGAAACATTAATAGCGACACTTTGTCGCCTCACTGTTTGACTTTGTTATTCTAGTTAGTGTCTGTTAAAAAACCTTTTTTCTGGCGACTGCCAAGAGAAAAATATGAATATTTTTCATCGCAATATCAAATTTATTGGGGAATTTTACCGCATAATTGCCGATTACCCGATGTCCAGTGGCCTCACTAGGCCGACATTTCCGCCAAAATGACGCAGCAGACGGACTCCGCCTGTCCGGTCAGAAGCCTGTTTTTTTGAATTGATAATTAAGCGGCGCGACGTTGCTGGCGCTTCAGACGCTCTCGCTCCTTCTCACGAATAAGACGTCCCAGCCGCACCAGGTTGGCCGCAATAATGGAAATGCCCACCATCCGAGAGAACCCATCAG
>JAPORV010000231.1 GCA_026710055.1 Aestuariivita sp. | reverse complement strand
AGCAAAATTCGACAAATAATTATCGTTTCATATCAATGGTTTACAAAATTCGCCTCGCAACATATGAGAACCACACCTCTCAACCCTGAACATTTTGCTCGACCTTTGTAACTCGGATTATGATAAAGTGGTTACGTCTGTAATAAAGGTTGAGACGGTGCTGAAAGACTACCATTCTAACGGAACGATGTTTGAATATTCTTGATCTGTTCGTCACTATCCGGTTGTAATCCAGCGGTTACTCTATTCCAAACCAAAACTCGTGATGATAGGGTAACCCTTTTCAGCCGTCAAAAGCTTTAACATTACGATATTCTCCTAAGTCCCTAAAAAACGCTGACGTTTAGGATTCCGAGACATGACGAGTTAAATATTTTGTAGATTGCCACTGGCTGTCCTTAACTGCCAATTGTTTTTGCAATGTGAAAATAATTGCACCCTATACCCTAGTGCACCAACTGCATTGAATTGATGGAAATATCATTTTCATTTTTTACATTTTTCCTTCACAAAGCTGGATGGTTGAAAAATCTACTCTCTTCACAAATTATAAACCATCAATTCAATAATTTCCAGATACTAGATGGAAAGTTCCGGGGTTAACTCATGCATTTTTTTGGCAATTGAAAAGTAATCAATCATGCTTCCATTGAGACATTTCTTGTTAGCAACCTCAATGAAAATTCTAAAAACAAAAAATAGTTGTTGACATTAAATTATATATCTATTTAATAGATGAGTATATTTTATAGACTATTAAATAGAGAAAAATATACATAATTGTTCGAAAATGTATGTTTAGTGTCTGGAAGGAAATGCCATTATGAGAAGTGAAATTTATCAAAATATTACAAACCAAATTATTGCGGATCTTGAAGAAGGCGAGTTAACTTGGTTAAAACCGTGGGGGTCCGAAGACAATTCCGCTCAGATGATGCGACCTCTTCGTCATGATGGACAATTCTACAATGGCATCAATATCTTGATACTTTGGTCGGTTATATCTGAACACAAATTCACATCACCGTATTGGATGACTTTTCGTCAGGCTATTGCGTATGGTGCACATGTAAAGAAAGGTGAACGGGGCACATCAGTCGTTTACGCGAATTCATTCACAAATATTGAAACAAATGTAGACGGCGAAGAAGAGGAATATGTAGTCCCCTTTTTAAAACATTATACAGTATTTAATGTTGATCAAATTACTGACTTACCCGATCGTTTCTATGTGCATCAACAACCGGTTATTTCTGAAAATATGCGCATACAAAATGCCGAAGACTTTTTTTCTTTATTAAATGTCGAAATCCAACACAGTGGAGATAATGCATATTATTCGCCCAAAAAAGATTTCATTAAAATGCCTGATTTCACGTTTTTTCATTCCCCAGAGGCTTATTATGCAACCCTTGCGCATGAGTTAATTCATTGGACGGCTCATGAAAACAGATTAAATCGCGGTACATCAGTTAAGTCACCCTCAAAGGAAGAATACGCCAAAGAAGAACTTATCGCAGAACTTGGATCTGCTTTCATTTGTGCAGATCTTAATCTCAAACCATTACCGGGCAAAGATCATGCGGCATATATTCAGAGCTGGTTAACTATTCTGAAAGAGGATAAAAAAATGATTTTCAAGGCGTCTGCTGCTGCCCAACGTGCCGTTGATTACATAAAAAAATTAACTGCACGAAATAATGATGATCAGAAGCTTTATGCTTCTGCTGCTTAAATGAGAATTAAAAGTATCTATAGTAAAGGCCGATTAGCACTTTAATTGGAGGATTATAAAGATAAGTTGATGTCAGACACAAACCGATTTAAGTGACGGGCGGAGATTTCTCAATCAGAAATTTAAAAGTAAAGTCACAATCTTTCTGTTTTACTCCGCCCTTCCGTGCATAATGGATTTAGGGCCTGTTAACATCTATTTTTTCAAATTGTCTCATCTTTGTTATCCCGCATCATGAATGGCCCCAAAAGAGGTGATCATTGAGACATAAGGGAGCAGAACAATGACCACGGATCAAATCGTTTTGATGGATGACATGTGGAAGCGGATTGAGCCGCTTTTTTCGGGAAAGGCGACGGCTCTCGGCCGGACGGCGGATAATCGCCTGTTTCTTGAGGCTGTACTGTGGCGGTTTCGTCCGGAATCTTCCGGCGTATTTTAGCATCGAGACCCGTCTCTTCCAGTACTTTCGCCGGTGGGAGCAGAAAGGTTTTTTTGACAGTCTTTTCAGCATCTGATTTCGATGTCTC
>JAPORV010000305.1 GCA_026710055.1 Aestuariivita sp. | reverse complement strand
CGGCAATCAATTCTTCAAACCATAAGCAATTTGTATCATCTTTCACTTCAACAGAAATACGTGCTACAGACCGTTGCGAGTGTGGAGTTGCAAGTTGACCACGATTCGATCGTGCATGCTCGGCAAGTTCCAAAGAACATGGGCAAGTTGATGAATAAACATAGTCCAAGTGTATTATTTTTTGTCTGATACCGTTTGTTTCAATAACTTCAAGTGCCATATCGTAATATTGATATCCCGATAATCCAGATCGTAAGCTCTTCAAAATTAGAGGAAAAGAGAATCGCATTTGAATTCGAGCATCCAAACTCTTCAGGTCAGATTTGTAATCATCCAATACTGCCTCAATAACTTCAAAGCTAAACGTACGTTTCGCATGACGATAAAAAGACCGCATAATCCGAGACATATTTATGCCCTTTTTATTGGCCTCAAGACTCACGGTCCCAGTAACAGAAGTTTCAAGGCTAAATTCTCCGTTTTCTGGAGTTCGAAACTGAATAGGTAGTCGAAAGTTAGAAATTCCAACATGTTGAATGGGCTTTTTCGCGCCGCGAATTAAACTTGAAGGACCATTCTGAAGATCAGGCAAACTCTCTCGATAATCTGAATTCACGTGAAAATTTGCTGGATAATCACGTGACAACAAAGTGTCTTCGCCTTCAATAACCTCTTTTACCGATCGGGGCAACGCTGCACTGACATCTGCAATCTCAGATATTGATGCCTTAGACATAAATTCTTCCAAAGTACTCAGCGCGGTTCTTACATCGTCAGGCCTCGGCTTATTCATCATTTTTGCACTTTGACTTTTCATTGAAGATTTCTTTCAACTTGAGGAAGTTCTAAATCGCATCATTAGTAACTTAGTTTGACCAAAGCCACATTCCAGTTTGCCAAATCATATCAAGAAAACATCCACAACAGATTACATATTTTTCGTGGAACTTCTCAACAATTGATAACAAATAACCTTATCAAAAGGGGCTTATATACTTAAATCTACAAACACTATAAGTAGTGCTTTATATTCAGAAACTTAACTATCATCTTCTATATGTAGTAGAATACAGATTTAAGTATATAAGCCCCTATCAAAAATATACTCAGGCCATAATAATTGCGCACTTAAACTAAACAACCTATTTTCTCTAGCGCATTAGTGAACTGCAAAGACTAGTTCTGGGCTTCTTTTCCGTATTATCAAGGATACGTCTGCAGCAAAATTCATCTTACCCAAGTTTGACTCAACTTACCAATTATCCTAGCAATAGAATAACAAAAACCAACGATAAAAAATAAGTGAGACTAATTTTGAAAATTATCGAGTATGACGCTAACGATCAATGCAAAATCGCTCCAATATCGTCCTTTCTGCCAAGTACAATAGTGTAGTAAATGATAAATAACCACTTACTACAATCTCAGCATGATATTAAATTATTGACTGTCAGGCTGGTTAACATCCTTTATCTGCGGTTGAAGTGTCATAATCTGCCACCACAAGAATAAAAAAAGGGCAATTGGAAATCCAAAAGTCTCAATTTTGACCCACATATCAGTCGATAACGTGCGCCAAACAAATTCATTGGCAATCGCCAAGACCGCAAAGGCGAACATTAATCGCCGTGTTAACGTCATCCAGCTATCATGAGACATTGGCATAAAATCTGACAAAATCCATTCAAGATACGACTTTCCTCGCATTAAGCCAAAACCCAATATAATAACGAATGAGCCATAAACGATTGTCGTCTTTATTTTAAAAAACCGTGCATCATTCAACCAAGCCGTTAACCCACCAAAAAAAACCACCATAAAAACAGTAAAAATTTGCAATCTAGAGAGTTTACCTGTCAACGCATACAAACCAAACATTGATAAGAGAATAACAGGAATAAATAGAACCGTCGCCACAATGAATCCAGAATACTCTGTCCCGCCAAGCATAAAAGAAGCGTCACGAAGTCGTAAATAAATAAGAAAAAAAACTATTGGTGGGCCTAATTCCAAAATCTGACGCAAAAATGATTTCATTGATTTTTCACTCATACTAACTTCTCACTGCCGCCAAATTAATGTTGACGCGCAGATTCATTTGGTTCAATACTTTTAACCAACAAAATTTCTACTCAATTAAACCTGTTAGAACCAAATTATTCACTAATTAGTGTACTCTGTAAAAAAACCTAAAAATCAGTATTAAAACGCGAATAACTTGACTCTTTTGTCATTTTTCTCTGGCGAAGATTGCGGGTATTTGGTA
>JAPORV010000026.1 GCA_026710055.1 Aestuariivita sp. | reverse complement strand
AGTGCGCAGAAAAAGCGACTTGTGTAGTAAAAAAATGGCCAATGAGCAGGGTGCGCCTAGACACACCGTACTCTTTCATTTTGTCTTTGGCGTTGAGGCGCAGGCCGTCGACGGGTTCCGCTTGCGCGGATGTTGGTATGTTGCGCAATATGTTGAAGATTTCTGCTGATTTTGTGGAAGAAATGGTCTCCTGAGGCTTGTATTTCTCAAGAGATTGCTTAAATTTTATATGACATATCGCAAAAAAATTTGTGGCTGATTTTTGCAAGTGGCTCTATATATATTAGATGGGATTACTAAGATAATTTGACATGACGCATTATATTGTGTTTAGATCGCAGTATAAAATCATCATATTGTATGCGGTCAAGTTATATTAGTAACCCTCATATTAAATTTGTAAATTTGAGAGGTATTTACAATTGTCAATTTCAATCCGTAAGTTCGGTAACTGAAAATAATCGACAGAAATGATTACATTTAACGATTTGTCCTTAAGTCCGAAAGTTCGTGATGCTGTTCTTGAAGTTGGTTATGAGACTCCAACCCCTATTCAAGAAAAAGCCATACCCCCCGCATTAAAGGGGCGCGATATTCTCGGTATAGCACAAACTGGAACCGGTAAGACCGCTAGCTTTACGCTCCCAATGATTACCACCCTGTCACAAGGTCGGGCACGTGCAAGAATGCCGCGTAGTCTTGTGCTTTGTCCGACAAGAGAGTTAGCGGCCCAAGTCGCTGAAAGTTTCAATACCTATGCAAAGTACGTAAGACTAGCAAAAGGCTTATTAATCGGTGGTGTTAGCTTTAAAGAACAAGATACGCTTATTGATAAGGGTGTTGATGTATTAATTGCGACACCCGGACGTCTCTTGGATCACTTTGAGCGTGGTAAACTAATCTTATCCGATGTGAAAATTTTGGTTGTTGATGAAGCTGACCGCATGTTAGATATGGGTTTTATGCCTGATGTTGAGCGTATTTTTCAATTAACACCATTCACCCGCCAAACACTTTTTTTCTCCGCAACATTAGCACCAGAAATAGAACACATAACAAATACATTCTTAAGCAACCCTGTTCGCGTAGAAGTCACGCGTCAAGCAACCACTTCTGATAAAATTAAGCAATTTGTCATAATAGCCAAGACTTCAAACCAAATGACGATTGATAAAGAAAAACGCAGTTTACTGCGAAAAATAGTCAAAAAAGAAGGAAACGATTGCGTGAACGCAATCGTGTTTTGCAATCGAAAATCAAGCGTCAATATTGTGGCAAGGTCAATGAAAAAACATGGATATAATGCAGAAGCAATTCATGGCGATCTATCACAAGAGGAGCGAACTGATACGTTGAATAAATTTAGAGATGGTCAGTTGACGTTATTGGTTGCATCTGATGTTGCAGCGCGGGGACTTGATATTCCACAAGTTTCTCATGTTTTCAATTTTGACGTTCCAATAAATCCAGAAGATTATATACATCGCATTGGTCGTACAGGCCGCGCTGGTCGTACAGGCAAAGCAATGATGCTTTGCACTGAACGAGAGAAAAACAAGATTAAAGCTATTGAGTCGCTCATTCAAATGAAAATTCCTCAAGTTAAAATGTTTTTTGAAAATTCTAATGAAACAAATTCGGACGCAAATTCTGGACATTCACGGAATTGGCACCAATCAAACGATCAAAAAAAAACAAATTTCAAAAAAGAAGAAACAGAAAAAAAATCAAAACAAAATCACTTTCAAACTTTTAACCAAGAAACTATGTTACCAAGTTTTATCACAAAAAGTTTTGAGGAACGTCAAAACAACCACTTATAATATTAATCAACAAAAGATTTACTCTGCATTGGTGTTTGAAGCCATTTTTCATGGCCAAAAACAAAATACAATTCCTGACTTCAACGGTTTATTTTGAAAAAAATTTATGTCCAATGCTTTAGTTTTTAATTCAGGCACACCATTTACCATTCTTGCCAGAATTCAATGTCAGCCTTACAGTCGTTTTGCGATGGCCTTGCTGATCTCAAAAGTGCGCGCTGCCCATTGGCCATTTTTTTACTAGACAAGTAGCTTTTTCTGCGCACTCAAGTCACCCTGACGAATCGACCGCTCCAGCGTTTGAGCCCCCATGCTCAACCGAAAATACCCGTTCCACACCACTTGATGACCAGGTGGGGCTTCATTCTTGCGGTTAAGATACCCTCCCAGTCGTGCAATCAACAACACGGCCTCACCCAAAGATACATCAGCAATCTCAGGCAGAGTATCCG
>JAPORV010000190.1 GCA_026710055.1 Aestuariivita sp. | reverse complement strand
TCAACTTTTTCAGCGTTTTAATATCGAATTTAGGGTTTTTTTACAGACACTAAATAGTTACTAGATCAGGAGAATTCTGAATTTTTGTGCTTGGTATTTTGAGATGTAGCACAGCAAAATATGTTTTTTCTTTCACTCAATTGGCAAGTTTTTTTGGTCAGGTAATGTCGGTTTTAATTATTATCCCAGCTAGATATGCGTCAAGCAGATATCCTGGAAAGCCTCTGGTTCATTTAGTGGGTGCAGATGGTAAGGGGCGATCACTTATTGAACGATCATGGCGAGCAGCTCATTCTGTATTCGGGGTTGATCGAATTGTTGTCGCAACTGACGATGTGAGAATTCGAGCTTTGGCGCATAACTTCGGTGCGGAAGTTGTCATGACGTCATCAGAATGTGCGAATGGCACTGAACGCTGTGCTGAAGCTCATGATTTGCTAAACGAAAATTATGAAATTATTGTCAATTTTCAAGGCGATGCTCCATTAACACCGCATTGGTTTGTTGAAGCACTAATTAAGCGTTTAAGGTCAGTGTCTGAAGGCGTGGTTGCGACTCCAGTATTGCGTTGTAATGGTACAATGCTAGAGGAGTTACGAGCTGATCGCTTAGCGGGTCGTATGGGCAGCACCACAGTGGTATTCGATAGAATGAATCGCGCAATGTATTTTTCGAAAGAGGTTATTCCTTACACAGACAATCGGTATTCTGATCGGATAAAAGCACCGGTTTTTCATCATGTTGGAATTTATGCATATCGTGCGGCAGTTTTGGAGCAGTATTTAAGTTGGCCGGTTGGTCGGTTAGAGAGTAATGAAAGTTTGGAGCAGTTGAGATTTATAGAAAATGGTCAATCAGTGATTTGTGTGGAAGTTGATTCGCAGGGGCGGTTATTTTGGGAGTTAAATAATCCTGAAGATAAGCCGAAGATTGAAAAAATGTTAGAAAAAATGGGATGGGAGTAATTTCCCTATGTAAATTATCTGCGTAAAGATGCCGTTTCTAAACGGATTTACAGGCCACATGAAAAAGACGTCTTCTGTCATGATTTTTCTTCCTCTTATTCTCTGCTTTTGAACTTTGCGGAAGATGTCTTCCTTAATATTATATGATGGATGAGGTGGTTAGAGGAGTTGGCCATGAGGGTTTTTGTTGGAACCATCATGATTGGCTTTTTCAAGACCGCGTGCGCTACAAAACTGCAAAACCATTGTATTTGTTCCTTTTGGTTAAAAAGTTTTTACGTGCGATGAAAATATCATTCAAACGAGCCACTTGCAAAAGTCGGTGGAAATTTTGGATGTGATGGCAGAAAAATGATCATGTAAACCTAAGCAATCGCTTGATGACTGCAAGCCCTTGGAAGCCGATTTATTCGACAAAACCAACTCACATCATCACCATATAGGGCATCATGCGCACATTCGCGCAAGCGGAACTCGTGGGCTTGCACGCCCGCGCCAAAAACAGAATGAAGGATGCTGTGAGGTGCGCAATTCTTCGTCACTGATCAACGGTTAGGGCGAAGATACCAAAAAATAAATGACCGGCGACGTTCGCCGTACTCCAAACGCGGAGAGGACAACCCTCATAGCTGTCCTTTAACCTGAACTTCCGTGAGGTTTTTGTTTATTTGTGGGAAAATATGAATGAATTCAAAGTATTAGAACATATTTTACGTCATTTTCCTATCCGTGTCAATTGTTCGTCAGTGTACCACATGGAAAAAATAAATGCTGTTCTGTTCCATTATGTTCAGTAATTCCCACTAACTTTTTTCATGATGCCCTGCGAGTGATTTTTGCGTCAAAGAAATAAACACGTACCCAGCGGGCAAGATAACCCTCGGATTGAAAAACCCGATGAAAAAAAATGACACTGAAGGATGGAAAGGTAAGTGTGGGCACGGGTGGGCGTCATCCCGCCCATTGTCGATTCGGTCCTGTTGGAAGAGGCCGCGCATCGCCTCCCATAAATAGTGTATGTAAAAAAACCTAAATTCGATATTAAAACGCTGAATAACTTGACTCTTTTGTCATTTTTCTCTGGCGAAGATTGCGGGTATTGGGGACAATATCAGCAATTACACCCAAGATTTGCCCCAAATCAGCAAATCTTCGCCAGAATCTCTCAAAAGAAAGGTCACATTATGCGCACATCCTTCACCATACAACCCCTTCCTGGCAATACTGCCATCGAACAACTCACCTTCGACCCCACCTCCCGCGATGATACCGAAGTTCTCTGCTATGCCTGACAGGCCTTATGGTGTCAT
>JAPORV010000333.1 GCA_026710055.1 Aestuariivita sp. | reverse complement strand
ACGCTGCAATGCAACTGGATTCCCGCAGCGTTCCTCGGGTATCCACAAACGCAAAACGCGCACACACTGCGCGCGCAAAGGCCATGCGTCCCGAAAAGGTTGTCGGGGCTGGCATCTCGGCTCAGATCTGTTGACCTTCTGGCGAAAATAACGTCTGGCGGATTGGTGCAAGAGGCGTCATAGTGAGAGAACTCCGAATGAGAAAATGAACCATTCGGGCTCTTATAATCCACTTTTTGAGGCTTGTTGAGAGCTAATTTAGCCTATGGGTAGGGCGCGGGAACTTGTGGGCTTCATCTGGGCGATCGTCTGCGAGGTCGCCGACCGACCCCATGCCAGCCGAGCGCCGGCCTAAAATATAGGAGAGACACAACGTCATGACGGACAAAGGATGCAGACAGCCCAGAAGGAGAACCCTGGTTTATACTATGCAGCACAGCCTCTTAAGGCTTGTTGACCTGCGCTACTAGAGAGCGGCAGCTCCACGACGAAAGTGACGTCTGGCGGTAACCAACCCGCGGATATCAGAGGGATCCACCGTCGAAAAAGCTGTCTGCATCCTTTGTCCATCATGATCTTGTGTGGAGGCATGCTATGACATATCAGCACCGGAAATCAACGGGTCAATCCATATCAGTACTATTTTTGATTGATTTCTTTTGTGTCGATTTTAGTTTTTAACTTAACAAAATTAAGAGAAAGTATAAAAAAAAACATATCTTATTTTATACTAGCTCTTGAATATACTCTGATTGCATAAAATGCAGTTATAATATAACTGTTAGTTTTAATCGTGTTAATAAGAATTTGGCAATCACTTACCTACTCACTGTTTGGGGGCAAGTATCTCTGGTTATGACTGAGTGGCTTCCAACAGCTATCGTTGTCGCAATAGCAACAGCTTCCCTTGCCGTCGTTTTAATGGGTGCATTTGTAGGCATTCTCAGTCTTGTAGGGTATGACAGGATCAAAAAGGAGGCTGTCTGCGACCAAAGCTGCAAAGGATAAACTAAAAACTTACATGGAAAGTGAAGAGTTCAAGAAACTGATTGAAAATAAAATGTTGGAGAAATCTTTTAATGATTTAATTGCAAGCTTGTTGTACGGCGAGTCTTAGAAGAAGGAGGATAAAAATGACTGAGATTACATTCAGGGTTAACCTTCCCCTAGAGCATAGGGGGCTTTATGCTTCATGCGTCAGCGATGAAGGCTTTGTAGATGTGAACGAGTTTATCGAAAAACTTCCTGACATAAAATTCGAGAAGATGGATCTCGGTTCCGACATCTCTGGGGTTCTGGAGAAGACAGGCAAAAATACATTTCGCATCATCGTCAACGAAAAAGAATCTGAAGAGCGACAAAGATTCACGGCGGCCCATGAACTTGGTCATTATTTTCTTCACAGGGACTTCCTGAAATATGGGGGAAAAATAGAGGATCGGTATATTTTGAAGGCCAAGAACATAAGTGATGAAAAGGAAGCGGAGGCAAACCAGTTTGCTTCGGCGTTTCTTATACCACTCGACAAGGTTGTCAAAGTGATGCAGTCTGGAAAGAGAAATGCCGAGAGCCTTGCCGATCATTTTGGCGTAAGCATCATTGCTATAGCAAATCGACTCGGTATTCCAACCTGAATGTCGGAACCGGAGTAAATCCGGCCCTGACAGTCTCGGCTCCCCTTCCTGCTGCGCATGGGCGGGTTCCTAGAGCTGCTGCTCTCTCGCGTAAGCCGCTTCACGGCGGGAAATGCCAAGGGGATTGCGACTCGTATAGAAATTCATAAAATCATTGCAATTTATTTCAAATTATGTGCCATCACATTTCCGTAATAAACAAGAAATAAATTTTAACTTATTGCGGATTAAGCTAGTATATCAACTTTATTGTATTAATGGGTATAGGGACTTTAGTTTGATGCGGGCACCGTCGGTTGTGAACCGCCAGTTGACGGAGTGTTGGGCCGCGTTGCGGTGATCCTGCCAGGCACGTACTTCCCGAACCATCGTTTCCCGGTCAGGAATGCGTCGCGCAAGGCATTGCCGCGTGAGCACATTGATCTCAATTTCAGCGATGTTCAGCCAAGAGCCGTGTTTCGGTGTGTGATGAATCTCGAAGCGGTCCGCAATTCGCTTCGCCTCCGCCGGCTCAAAGCGCTCATAGAGGGTTGAGAGTTTATGCGTGTTAAGGTTATCCATCACCAGAATGATCGTTTTGTTGGGGAAGTGCACATCCGCCAAATCCTTTAACACATCAGCGACATCCTGTTTGGTTCGGC
>JAPORV010000173.1 GCA_026710055.1 Aestuariivita sp. | reverse complement strand
GATTCTTGAAGAGCAGCATTTTCCCTACGTTGTCTGCCTCCAAGGCTCAAGTTTTGCAACCAGTTTCGGCATGCAAATCAACCAGAATTACTGTCGCAACCGCCTTGTTGAACTGGACGGCAACATGCAAATGCTTCAGGCCACATTATTGTATTTCCAAAGTGATCCATGGTCCGCCGGTAAAATGAGGAAAATCCTATGGGACGTGGCTAATCGATCGCACAGACATTCCGGTTACAAGGCAATGAATGCAACGAACAGGGATGGCGCAAGGAGGCCTTGACGTGATAGCACCAAAATACACTTCGCATGTTGTTGAGACCGCGGATTGTTTCGATCTTGACGCAGTGCGCGGACCTTACGACGAAGAAACTAAACGGCAGTATATGAAGGATAAACGACTGAACCCGGAAAGAGTGGTAAAGGGTGCAATCCGACAAATGTATGGCGCATGGGTCGTTTGAACGGAAATTCGGCAGAACGTGTCGGGCATCCGACACAGAAGCCAAGACAGGTTATCCAGCGATTGATTCGGGGTCTTTCTTATCCTGGGTCAACAGTGCTGGATTTTTTTGCTGGCAGCGGTGTTACGACAAGGGTTGCGATTGAGGAAAGTCGGCACAAGTATTTGCGGAGACCTTGACGAGACTTTTCAAAGTTGCGTGTCAAGGCAAATTGAAATGATGGACACATGTGATTTGTTCAAGGCATTTCCAAAATTTGTGATTAGCACAAAACTTGGAAAAGACCATCCTATATTCGGGAAAGGGTGAATATGAACTACAAGCGCAAACTTGATCGGAAAGTTGATCAGATCATTGAAGCTAAATTATTTGCGGGGATATGCAATGACTACAAAACGTAAAGACAGCAGAATATTGCGAAAAGTTCACGAGAAGGCTTCAGGCCTTCATGGTGCAAGCTTGATTGACAAGCGCCGCATGCGTGGGATTTGACGCACTATGTCATCTGGATGTGCAAGAAATGCCACCAGAGAAGATAAAAAGGCTTCGCGAGGAGGCACAAGCGAGTCAGGCGGTATTTGCAGCGGTGCTGAACACGAGTGTGTCGACCGTGCAAAAATGGGGAGTTGGCAACAAGTGTCCAAGTGGACCGTCACTCAAGCTTCTCAACTTAATCGAGCAAAGGGGGGTTGGAGGGCGTGCTCTAAGGGTTTCCTTGTTCTGCCGGTTCTTGGACACGCATATCGGATTTCAGGTACGGCTTCGGAGACCGGGCCGGAAGGATTCGATTCCAGTCATAGGGATAGATGCGAGAACGGTTTCATCGCATCACCATTTTGTATTAGTGCTTAAACAAATTCATATGCTAACTTCTCGATACCCGAGAAAAATGCTATCTGTAAATTGCAGTGCGGATATGACCAGGTTCAGTAATTTTTGGACCCCTTTTGGATCTTGCAATTCCTGACTCCCCCAGTTTGCGTTCTAACTCTTTATATGCTTGATAACTTTTCAGGTTAAGACCGTTTGGATTTTGCATTAGTTGGCGATATTGCTTCTCGGTATTACAATTATTATGCTTCATGATCATCCCACTTCTTTGGTGTACTTTGCTGACTTAAAGCAAGCATAGTAATCATTATTTTGCATGTAGTCAATAACAAAACTATGGGCCTCCTGTAATTTGTGCTGTAGATTTTCCGAATTTGATATATCTTCGATTTTCAATTGCAACTCATCTATAAGCAATTTCATTGAGATGCCGCGAGAGTGTGCATGCCATCTTTTCGTATCATTAAGAGCCATGGCAATCTGATTTGCTCGATCACGCTTCATCTGTTCTGAAACATTTGTTTGAGTCGTTTGCGTTTTATTCCAATTCTTGAATTTGTAGGCTACCAACCACTTTTCCAGCAACTCAATAGAAAGCTCTCTGGCTTGTTCAAATCTATGCAAATCGGCCAAATCAATTTTGTCCGCCAATGCATATTCCAGTGGGGTCAGTGATCCATCCACTGATTTTGTATTCAATTCCTGAAATTTCTCCAAATATCCCAACGCCGGCACCCATTCACCATCCATAAAAAACTGTGGGTCGATGGGCCCCAGCCGAGAGAAATAATCCATGTAGATACTATTGCCTGACAAGGCAAAAACCGTTCCGGCTGACATGGCTTGATCAGGAATAATAAAGTCAACTATTTCGTAATGATGGCGAATTACATCAACTGTTCGTTCTACCGCTTCAACCAATCCCCCACCTGTATTCAGCAAAATGGTTAAATTTCCATTGAAATCTTGATTTCGTGATA
>JAPORV010000166.1 GCA_026710055.1 Aestuariivita sp. | reverse complement strand
CGCATTCGCATTCTCCATTCACCGGCCCGAAGCCGCAGGAGGTATCGTATAGTTTGGAGGTTATATACTTAAGTCACAAGAAATGAAATTAATTGTAAAGAATCAGAATGTTATGCTTCAATCACTATCCACGTGCGAATATTGTTTATGTTGTTGATTGCATGATGTAAATCAAGAAATTTGTGACTTAAGTATATAAGCCCCATAAATATGGACGTGCTCTGGGAGATTTTCAACGGGCAGATGGCAGCAGGCTTTCCGGATTCCTGGTAGTGGGTCAGTTTGAAATTTAACGGGCGATTTTCGGCTCCCCAGAGGTTGGCATTCATTCCCTGATATGGCATATCGAACGGCCCTCTTTTCCGGGAATCAGGCCTGACGTCACCTCGCCCTGGACCGTTCGCGTTCTAGAAATGTTCGGGCAACCCGTCAATCAAGAATATGAGTCTTGTTTGACTAATAGAAACTGTTTTGCTACAAAGAGAAAGCAATAGACGACGAGACAACGGAGGGATCCGGCGTCTTCCGGGCGCGGGTGGTCAAGCAGCTTGCTGCCGAAGGGCGGCGGACAAGGGCAGCGGCAGACCAACATCAGCGGTTTCGATCTATCACTGGCCGCCAGTACTTCGGTAAGCCCGTCGTTCAATTCCTCGCCGATGCCGGCCTCGTATCCCTTCAGAGCGCGGAGTCGATAAAGAATTGGCTGATGAAGAAAGTCCGCATCAGGGGACCAAGAAATGAATTATTTTTGGATTATCGCAAATCTAATTATTGGAAGCCTAAATCTGGCCGTCTTGGGCTATATCATCGTGACGCGGCATGTCGTATTCAATAATCCACAAGAAACACGGTACTTGTCTTATGAAGACGTTTCCTTCCAAATTGTTCTTATGCAATCGTGCTTCGTCCTAGCCGGATTTGTTATCGCTGCCCTTAATTTCATCGGGTTCCAAATCATTAGAGAGCGAGCGGAACAAGTGGCTAGAAAAGTAGCTGACATGACCGCAAGGGAAACCTCTGAAGAACTCTACTCACGTGATGAACTGGAACCTTCCCTTCAAGCTCAAGCCGGAACTCCGACCGTAGAAGTGCGGGCGAGGGTTACTAGGAGGAAAAGAGGTATGGAAGGAGAAAACAATGCTGGCACCTGAACAAATGGCCATCGTCGAGAAACATCAGGATTCTTGGCCGGTTAATGTGGAAAAGATTGCCAGAGAACTTGGGATCAGTGTCTATGACGTTTCTAGCTGGCCTGAAAAAGTTTCTGGAATGATAAAGAAAGATGAAGAAGACGGGGGTGAAAGTGGCTATGCGATATATGTCAATGAAAACCATCCCTCCGTGCGACAAAGATTCACCATCGCACATGAAATTGGACACTTTCTATTGCACGAACATCTGATTGGAGAAGGGCTGGTAGAAGATGTTTTGTGGCGAGCGGGAGGGTTGAGCAATCGGGTAGAAACCGAAGCGAACCGAATGGCCGCGCGGATATTGATGCCTTCCGGGTTGATCAAAGAAGCATATGGGCAGAAGATTAGATCAATAAAGACTCTGGCTAAAGAATTTGAAGTTTCCGAGGACGCCATGTCAATCAGAATTCTTGGGGTTCCTTATCGCAAGATAATTTAGTCATCATGTCTCCAGACTTAATGCATCGGGTGAGGAAATCCTCGCCCGATGCACGTTCACCCGTTTTTGTGGACTAGGGCCCGTAGAATAAAAAAGAACAGAATGATCAGATGAAAATTCTACTACATTTCTAGGGACGGCCAGCCTGACCAAAAAATGATATAACCAGCGATCCTTGGAACCAAACCCCGATCCAACGACTTGACACCCGCCAGAAAATCCGGCTGCTACAGATACGCCCTTCATAACGGAATAGTCTCAGACCGCTACACCTAGGCAGCAAGTGGCGCTGGCACGGTTTATTCGCGGCGAACGAGCGTTTGGTGGACGGGTAAATTCACGTTTTTCTCTTGTGTGGCGAGACGAAAACCGCCGCCCCTTGGATGGGACGGCGGGAAACATGGGCGGCGATCCGGAGACCGCCCCACGTGCGTTAGCTGCCAGCCGAAACGCAACGGTTGGTGTCGAAATTCCAGGTTTCGGCCGTCCCTTGGTACTTGCATCGGTAACATTGCTGTACAAGGTCAAGAGAGGTTTCTGCCCCGCATCCCGCGCCTAGCGAATTAGGGTTCCATGGAGACGCGGGCGGGTTGGGATCGGCGGGGGTTCTGAACCCTACGGCCACGAAGGGGTAAGTATTGTAGTAGC
>JAPORV010000034.1 GCA_026710055.1 Aestuariivita sp. | reverse complement strand
GGGCAAGGTTTTGCGATTATTGCCAAAGGCGGTAATTACATACTGCCGGGAGAAGCAACCGCTCGCATTGATTTTGAAAATCCTCTTCCTGCTTCGTTCAAAGCACCGTATCTCGGCTTTAGAATAATCTTTGACAGCTAATAAATTTATTCCTCAAATTTATTGTCACCTACCGTAGGGGAGGGCTAACATGCCCTCCCTAAAGTATAGTACTTGCACAAACCCAACCGCTTTGCGCCATTGAATTTAAGAAAACGGTAGAGGCAGAATAGAGCCGCCGATTGAGCCAATAGGTCAATCGGCAATTTGATATGTCCGCCCTAACGCGTTGCGTCTGCACAATCAATATATCCACCGCATTGGTTTATACAATAAAAACCCTTGAAACAAGCCAAAATCCTTTGACTACCTAGAGAAAAAATATTTTCATCAAGGTATTGACATATAAAAAACAATCATAATAATAACAATACTTGTAATTATAATTAGAATTATTATAATTTATATTTAGAGAAGGAGTTTATATTGATGAAAAATACGTTTAACAAGAAACGAACGAAAATTTATTGTTTGATGAGTAGTTTGTTTTTATCGCTAATCATTGCATCAGGTCAAGTTGCTGCTCAAACAAATGAGGTTAGTGTACTTAAACAGCAAATGAGAGAGTTGCAAGCACAATTAAAATCAATGCAAGAGAAATTGGAAGCAATTGATCAGGATGTTGAACAGAATAAGCAGGCAGTCGAAGTAACTGCCGAAGCAGTTGAAGCGCAAGGTTCTGGATCTTCTTTCTGGGACAAAACCTCAATGGGAGGTTATGGTGAGTTGCACTATAACAATCTCAGTGCAGATGAAGAAAGGTTTGATACTGAACAAATAGACTTTCATCGCTTCGTGCTGTTCTTCGGCCATGAGTTCACCGACAGGTTGAGGTTTTTTTCCGAAGTTGAATTGGAACATTCACTTGCCGGAGACGATAAACCGGGAGAAGTTGAACTAGAGCAGGCTTTTGTAGAATATGATTTTGATCAACGCAATACCGCTCGTGCAGGTGTTTTTCTGTTGCCGATCGGTATTCTAAATGAAACCCATGAACCCCCGACTTTTTATGGTGTTGAGCGTAATACCGTTGAAAACGTTATCATTCCAACGACTTGGTGGGCAGGCGGTGTCGGTTACACGCATCGTACAGACAACGGATTCACTATTGATCTTGCGTTGCACGAAGGATTAAAAGTCCCTGCCAGATCTCATGTCGAAAGAATTGACAGTACTATCATAGAAGGGGTAGGGGTGAATGATGGTGATCCTATTTTGTCTGGGAATGAAATTGAAATTAATGACAATACTAGTTTTAGAAGCAGCCCTGAATTACGCTTTCGCTCAGGTAGGCAAAAAACTGCTGAAGCCGATGCGGACGATCTAGCGGTCACTGGCCGTATTAAATACACTGGAATGCCGGGTCTTGAGTTGGCAGCAAGTCTGCAATATCAATCGGATATTACCCAAGAGGGTAATGATACTATCGACAGCGCAGTACTTTACGAAGCACATGTGGTCTTCAGTCAAGGACCATTTGGTCTTAGGGCTTTATACGCCGGCTGGGATGTAGATGTGGACTCCCAAATAGACAATCCTAATTTTAATCCTGCTAATCCTGTTGATCCTGTTAATAACCCCATGAGGATTCGCAACCCAATAGAAACTGCCGATTATGACTCGCAACACGGTTGGTACATAGAGCCTTCTTACAAGGTGACTCCGAACTTCGGCATCTTTGTACGTTACGAAGATGTTGCGGGTGGACGCTCAAGGGATGAGTTTGAACAGACGACGGTGGGCTTCAATTATTACTTAAACGAGAGTGCAGTCCTAAAAGCAGACTTCCAAGATCGTGAACACGATAATGCAGGCGATAGTGGGAGAGATTTCGATGGCTTCAATTTAGGTGTTGGCTATGAGTTCTGATTTAGGCAGATAGTGTTTAACTATAACTTTTCTCCGGGTTTTGCGGGCGAGTCGACTTCAATGAGTTTTTCAGTGTTTAACAACAGTAGTTATATCTCAATCCTCCACGTTAAGTGTGCTACTTTGACACAGAAAATCGCAGATACTTTTATGTCTTTTGTATCCAGTCATTTGCAGCGACTTGCCTTCAAAACCTTTGATGCGAATTTGATTTTAGTATGGAGGTTTGGAAGGTGAACCGATTGAAGTGGGCTTTCTATTTGTGTGCGGCGTTATTACTCGTTCAACCTCGCGCGCCGCTTTTAGCAATAGAGAGT
>JAPORV010000449.1 GCA_026710055.1 Aestuariivita sp. | reverse complement strand
TGCGCACCTGATAGCTCCGTTTATTCTGTTTTTGGCGTCGAGGCATATGCCGTCGACGGGTTCTGCTTGCGCGGATGTTCATATTTTGCCCAATATGTTGATGATATGAGCTGATTTTGTTGAGAAATCGGCTTCAGGGGACTTGTATTCATTGAGCGATTGCTTAAATTTTAAATAACCCTTTCTTCCCCCATCCAAAAAAAATCCGCCGCTGACTTTTGCAAGTGGCTCTTATTTGTATTGAATAATATAGAATTGAGGTACTTGCAAAATTCTACATTTAAGCGAATTTTTTCCGCTTTCGGGTATTTTTTTTGAGAAGCAGAATGGACATTTAGCATCTCTTCACCTGTGAAAAAAAGAAACAACCATATATAGAGAAAACTACAACATACCCTTATCTTTATATGTATTACATCTCTGGAACGGATTTCAAGAAGAATTAGGGTGTGGTTCTCATATGGTGTGGGAGCACTCTACCATATTCCTAACAAAAGCAGATAGTAGCGGCGAAAAAGGCCGAATAGGGAAAAATGTAGATCGACCGGACGACGTTTCGCAAAATCAGGTGAATCTTGCGTGATGAGCAAAATTCGACAAACAATTATCGTTTCATATCAATGGTTTAAAAAATTCGCCCCACACCATATGAGAACCACACCCGTTTGAATACCACTTTGGTGGTTGATATGTCACTTTTCAATGGGGAAAACTCCACTTTAGCGTAAAGTTTGATCTTTATTAGAATAAAGTTCTTTAAGCGAAAACTGCAATTCCCGCTAGAATATTTTTTCTTTTATTCTCATATAGTTACGCAATTTAAAAAAATTATTTTTCGTAAAATTTCTGCACCAAAATTGAGACTTTAATGTTATTTTTGGAATATTTTTTTCTAGTTTTCTCAAAGACTTAGAGTTCGAATGACACTCGTTACTATTCACCCGAGTTAGCGGGAACTACTGAAGCGAAAACCCCACGTCTTGCGTCAATCGTAACATCCCATGCTACAATAGATCAAAAACTTGAAAGATCCCCTCAATTTCCGCTATAACTTATAATGATATAGAGAAATAATCCGATAGCAAGTTTCAAACGATCAGAATTACAGCAATTTGTAAACAGGCACGAGAAATCACCACCTTCCGTGTTTGTGAGATGTCAGTCAGTTTTAACCGACGTTTTAACGATCGCAACGGAAACAAGGCAGGAAAGAGTTGGAATCCCCAGTAACACCACTGTTATCACGGGCGCGCCCGGTAAGGGGAAGAGTTCAGTTTTAGGTGAAATCGATAAACGTTCATCTGACGAGAGTAATGTTCGCGTTGTCCATGCTTCCGAATCAGATGTCACCAAGCATATTCCTAAGGTCTTGCAACCAATTGCATATGCAGGCATAGCAACACCGGCTGGCTGGAGCGAAGCCCTCTTAAAGTTTGGGCATAAATAGTCATCATACCTTCCGACAGTCGGTGGATTTGGTATGAGCCTTGATCTAAAGACTTTAATCACATCACACGTTCCTACTGATATAAGCGATCTCGCCACAAAATGTCCGAGTGAGAATTGGACATCTGTCGTTATTCTCGCCGTTGATGAAATCCAACGTTTGCCGCCCGATAAAGATCGTTATCATGCTATTTTACTCAGAAATATCCACGATGCCTCAACGGGTTTGCCGATAACCCTCGTCTTAGCAGGACTGGGCGATACTCAATCCGTGATCCGCTCTATGGGTCTGACGCATGGTCTTTCTCCTTATTCACTGGGATGTTTTTCTGTCGAAGAACGGCATGAATTAACAGAGAAATGGTGTGATCACTTTCACATCAACATCGGTTTGTGTCGTTCACAGGTTGATGCCCTCATGGCTAAAGCCGACGGCTGGCTGCGTCATGTCCACTGGGCGCAGCAGGCTTTGGCAGAAGCCCTCCTCGTCAAGACATGATGGATTGACCTGCCCCTGCCCGTTGTTCATGCTTCGGTGCGTAATCCGTTTCGGCACGGGACGGAAAAAACGAAAGGACATGTCATGTCAGAATATAAAGCCTATGTGGGTCTTGATGTCCATCAGGACACCATCGCGGTCGCCGTCGCCTGGCCCGGACGCTCCGACCCGGAGTGGTGCGGCACCATCGCCAACTGTCGTTCCGCTCTTCAGCGCTTGATTGTGCGCTTGACACCGCAGGGGGGAAAGCTGAGTGTCTGCTATGAAGCGGGTCCCTGCGGCTATGGCGTTTACCGGGAGATCACCGATCTGGGTCATCATTGTGATGTTGTGGCTCCGGGTCTGGTGCCACGCGGTG
>JAPORV010000387.1 GCA_026710055.1 Aestuariivita sp. | reverse complement strand
GGCGTCTTCAGGGCCGATATCCAATCAATGTTTGCCGGCTCAAGGTCTTCCCGAACGCGCACGAAGGTGATCATGCCCCTATCATCCACAAGCGCCACATGGATAAGGGCACGCGAGAGAGCGTGTTTTGAGGCTGGACAGACCACGACGGCGATGATGGTTGCCAGGGCCAGTCAGCGTTCTGGCAAGGAGCCGTTCAACATTGAGATTCTGCACCGTTCCAAACACGGCAGCGAAAGACAATTTATCTTTGTAAATCAAAAACTTAAATGCCTAATGTCAAAATAAAGTCCAATCTAAAATATCTGGTTTATTTCCACATTTACAAAAAATATGTGACCAAAAGAAAAACTAACCCTTAATTAACCAGTCGTAAAGACAATCAAACCGCTTTTGAAGAACTCGCTTTCCAAATGCCGTAAAGCAATCTTGTTTCGAATATCACGGAATTAATGTGCTGGGGCTGTAACAGGATCAAGAAGTGTACGCCCACCATCTACAGTTAGAACTTGACCTGTAATAAATCCCGAGGATTCAGACGCAAGATACTGTACTGTATCGACCAGTTCACTTGGTCCCGCAATTCGATTAAGCGGTGTATGATCAATTATGTCATTGCGATAACCAGAATTTTCTTTCAACGTTGAAAGTAGGGATGCACTCATTACTGAACCAAAAGCCACCGCATTCACGCGGATTCTGTTTGGTGCTAGTACCACTGCCATTGATCGCGTCAATTGATCAAGTGCTGCCGAACTTACAGAATAGGCCAATAACTTAGGATGAGTGCGACGCGCAGCAATTGAACTGAGATTGATTATTGAACCAGCTTGTCCCTCCTCACGATTCTCCGCCTGCTTAATCATTCGCTTTGCAACAATTTGATTGAGCCGGAAAGCAGGAATAACATTTTGATTGAGAAGACTAATGACTGAATCATCATCTGATGATAATGGATCTGATGGCATAATCTGCCGCGCGCCATTGATGAGAATATCGACTTGATCAAAAGCATCTATTGTTGCAGACAAAAGGTTGGTAATTGTCAAACGTTCTCTAAGATCTCCGACGTGAAAACGAGCATTGTCTTGCTCAAACCCATTATCAAACTGCTTTTTCAACGATTCTTCGTCCATATCTGCAAACATTACATTAGCGCCGTTCTCAATAAAGTGCCGCCCAATAGCCAAACCAACACCATTAGCAGCACCTGTAACAATTGCAGTTTTTCCAACAATAGAAAATGACATGGAACCAATCCACTCCGTGGGAAAATTCAAAATTGAAAACTAATTGAATTGCTCAAATTCGTGATGCTTCGTTACCAAACTTATCAAAAACTCATCGACGCTGAAATCAATCGATCAAACGCATGTTCTCAAGATTTTCGCAATTATATCTTCTTATTGTATTTAGTCATTTAGCTGAAATGAAATTCAATAAACCGTTAACATTTTGTCATTATTTTTTACAGTATACTGAGTTGAAGATCCTGATTTTTCTAATCATAACATTTTACTAAGACAGTATTTAGAAAAATCAATTATAACATATTTTAGTGGCACATCTGCTATCAAAGCTGCCTCAATATTTTTATCATACCTGCATTTTTGCCTACTAGATAAATTTAGACAGCTCTGTAAATATATTTAAACGATTCATCTTTAATAGACGCTTTTGGTTAATTTTCTTTCTCCATAGTGCACTGCAATGGGTGTTGATGTCTGTGCGAGTATTCCATCACTTGTTCAACTTTAGCCTCAGCTATTTCAAAGCTAAAAATACCAACGACTGCTACCCCTTTTTCATGGACAGTTAGCATAACCTTAATAGCTTGGTCATGTGTCATACCAAAAAAACGCTCCAAGACATGTACGACAAATTCCATTGGTGTATAATCGTCATTTAGAAGGAGCACCTTGTAAAGTGGTGGTCGCTTGGTTTTCAGGCTTGGTTTAGTAATGACTAGACTATCATTACTATTGTCGTGCTGATCTTGTAAAACCCAATTACTAAAACTCATAATTACTAACTTTTGCCACAAGTATCGAAATAATATTCAGAAAATATATTACAAAATTAACAAGTGCAAAGGCATTACAGCAAAAATGCAAATTTTAATCTGGGTAATTTAAATGATTTTTAGTACCAAGCGCAATTACTTCGTCTAGAAGACCCACATTATTTCGTGCTGTTTTTTCTTGAGATGTTAGTTTGTCATCCCGCACCGATATCTCTGTTGTCTAGAGCCTATTGACATCTATCGTGCGGCGATGACCCCCGCAACCAGATTAACGCCGGCT
>JAPORV010000300.1 GCA_026710055.1 Aestuariivita sp. | reverse complement strand
GGGATGCTCACGGGCGGAGGTCGGTGAGAAAGCGTTTGGCCGCGTGGCGTTCGCCATCATTCTTAGGGGTACCATCGTTGCGGTGAAGGGGTTCGGGGGCGAGCGGAAATACCTCTTTCAGCTCTGGATGCACCACTGCGCCGACAAGCGCTTGATGAGAGGAGGTCTTACTCCCGTCTTGATGGTTCTTGACACAACAGTGATCACAGTGAACGGTGTGCGAGGAAAAAGTGCCGGTGCCATCAAGGGAAATGGCGAGATGACCGTCAAGAACAGTATACGGCTCAAACACCTTACCCCGTTGCAACTGCGCAAAAATAAAAATAAGAAAAAGCCAGTAAAATAAGAGACTTATATACTTAAATCTACAAACACTATATGTAGTATTTTATATTTAGAAATTTAACTATCCCTTTCTATATGTAGTAGAATATATATTTAAGTACATAAGCCCCTAAAATAAGGGGTAATGGCGGAGACGAAGGGATTCGAACCCTCGGGGCGGTTTCCCGCCCACTCCCTTAGCAGGGGAGCGCCTTCGACCGCTCGGCCACGTCTCCAACAACACTTATACAAGGCTGTTGGTAACATAAACAAGACCGAAAAAACGCCAACAAACAATTTGACAGATAAAAAACCTAACTCCCCAAATTCTCCAAGAAATCAAAACCGTTGGCTTATGCAAAAAACGGCACCCACCAGAATAATTTATTCAATTTATCAAACTCTGCACAGTCAAAAAACACTCTAATGTTGGCGCTTCAAGATAAAGATCACGGGCGTCACCAGCTCCTTTATGCGCTGAACGAAATGCCTCAGACTTTGTCCAATTTTCAAATGAATCTCTATTTTTCCAGGTTGTATGTGAAGCGTACAATACATAATCACCATGATCCGGCCCACGCATTAAGTGAAAAGCCAGAAACCCGGGAACTAATTTTAAATGACTATCCCGACGCGACCAAAGATCCTCAAACTGGTCGGTGGCCTGCTTACGTACCTTAAATCGATTCATTGTCAAAAACATAACAACTCACTAGATTTTCTTTTATTTCTCTTCATAATATTTCATAAAAACTCATAAATGGCAAAACAATCTCATGCAAATTTTTGTTGGACTCGGCAATCCAGGCCCAAATTACGCTAATCATCGACACAACATTGGTTTTTCTATTTTAAATCAAATCGCCAATGATTACAATTTCATACCATGGCGTTCTAAATTTCACGGCCAAATTAGTGAAGGTAAACTCGATTCGATTAAAATTTTACTCCTTAAACCGCAAACCTTCATGAACAATTCCGGTCAATCTGTTAACGAAGTAATGCGATTTTTTAAATTAACTCCAGATCACGTTACAGTATTTCACGACGAACTTGATCTTCCATTAGGCAAATTACGCTATAAAACCGGTGGCGGACATGCCGGACATAATGGGCTAAAATCAATCCATAGCCATATTGGTAACACTTATCATCGAATAAGAATTGGCATTGGACACCCAGGCCATAAAGACCTTGTATCACGTTATGTTCTAAGCGAATTCAAAAAAACAGATCAAGAGTTTTTAGGCGAATTAATTAATGCAATTTCCAAAGCCGTGCCAAAGCTCGCAGAAGGAAATTCGTCTAATTTTCTCAATTTTTTATCACAACACAAGATCAATAAAGTCTCAAGAAATGAAAATTGATTGGAGACAAAATAATTGATTACCCCTGACGAATGCCTCAAATAACAACAAATAAACCTGTTATATGTACATAGGTGCAGATTCGTGCTCGCCACAAATCATAAGTGATGTTTAAATATGCTCACTGCGGATACACTGAAAATGCGAATATAAACACTGCACAAAATATTTTGGGTACATAACTGGCACATCTGCACAGGGAGAGACTTTTCGACTGCCAATCGCTATAATCTGTGAAATCAATACTCGGACAACCTAATGAATAGTCAAGTATATAATTCGCAAAACCGATGTCCACCCAGTTTATTGACTACGCAGCAATTCCCGCTAACTCGGGTGAATAATAACGAGTGTCATTCGAACTCTAAGTCTTTTAAAAAACTAAAAAAAATGTTCCAAACATAACATTAAAATCTCAATTTTGATGCAGAAATTTTACGAAAAGTAATTTTTTAAATTGCGTAAATATATGAAAATAAAAGAAAAAATATTCTAGCGGGAATTGCTATTGACTACGCGAAAGGTGATAATGGTAAAACAAAAAAGGCCTCTCTTTAGAGGTCTTTTTGAGGTATTTCGTAATTCACGCAATATTAACGTTTGGCACCAAACACATCGACAACACCTTTTTTTCAAAAACACATGCAGTTTTGACTTGATGAAGGCCGTAAAACAACCGTAAATGAGATTTACTGTCTAACCTTCCTTAAAAATACCATTAGAATCGACTGAAACATCATCAATTCTGGTAATTTGTAAGGCATAATCTCTATTGCCATTAAGGGGCGTCAAAAAAACAGCATCAATATTTTGATTTGAAATCATAGATAATCTGCGTATCACCATACAAAGAAGTATTCCGTCCCGCAGTTCCACTTGGTGTGCCTAGCATCATTTCATTCTAAGTGATGTCTTGGCTAAGTAAGTTATTCAAAAATTTGCTCTCGCAATAACGACGCAATTTCATGTGTTATACCTCCAATTCTTTCCAAGTTCCTTCCAAACCCAACAACTACATGATCCTATAGCAGTATACCCGAAAACTATATCGTCATTTTTGCTGTTTAATACATCCATGTCTTGTTTTGAGAATACTAGACCCCGTTGACATCTGCACTTGAAAATTGTCTGATTCTAGATCACTCAGAATCGTGAATCGCACCAAAAGAGGCGATCTTGAACCATGAGGGAGCAGACAAATGAATACGAACCGAACCATGTTGACGGATGCAATGTAGGAGCGGATTGAGCCGCTTCTTTCTGGAAATATGACAAACCCCGGAGGACGGCCGACAACAGGTTGTTTCTTGAAGCCGTGCTCTTGCAGTTTCACACAGGATCACCATGGCGGGATATTCCCGCGAATTTTGGGTCACGGGAACAGTATTTCCTAGCGGTTTCGCCGGTGGGTACAGAAGAGTATTTTTGAGGGTATGTTCAATATCTTATCGGATGATTTTGATGTCTCAGCCGTATCGGTGGATGGAACAATTATACAAGCCCATACGAAGGCTTCCGGATCTAAAAAAGGGGATCACACGAAGGCAAGGGTGGTTTGACGAGCAAGATTGTGGCGTTAACCGACGCGGTTAAGAAACTGATCTGTTTTGTTGTTCTGTCGGGCCAGAGCCACGATCTCATGGCAGTGTCTGACCTTCTGCAGGATCTTTCATGTGAGAGGTTGATCAGTGACAAGGCCTTTAACTTGGACGCTTTATTTGATATGTTCGTCAAACACGGAGCTGAGGCGGTAATTCCTCCAAAGACGATTCGAAACGTTCCGCGCAACTTTGACAGAGACGTTTACCGGGACCGACACCGGATTGAGAATGTTTTCGCCACAATCAAGGAGTTCTGTGCGATTGAGACACGGTACCATAAGACCGCGTCAAGCTTCGCGGCAGGCATTCATTTAGTTTCAAGGGTTATCGCCGCACTAGAGATACCACCGAGCCCTAATATTGTGCATTCATTCAGGATTTCAGTAAGATCTTCTATTCTTGCCCTGCCCTGCCACGCAACATGTGGATGTACGAGCTGCACAAAAGAAGGATTAACCTTGAATGTCCGGAGGGCGAAATTAGTTATTTCACCATAAAGCATTGAGCTGATAAAATTTATTGCTACTTGTACGTGAAAAATCTTTGCAGTTTTATCCTGTGCTGCTTTGACATGCATTTTTTTGGTGGGTCAGATTTCTACATCGCCACAGGCACCAAGAAAAAAGGACATGAGATTACTACAATTACGGTAGATTTACGTAAAATATCTTTAATCTACAAATCTCTTTCTTATTTGGTATTTAGTAAAAACAAGGCCAATCATGCCTTTTGCTCACCGCCAAAGCGATTGCTAAATTTCGATCGAATACGCAACTTAAGATTTTCCCATAGCTTCGCCATCCCAAGTGGTTCGTAAATCATAAATACAATAATTAATACACCAAAAACCACGAGTTCAATTGAAGAAATTATGGTTGCATCAATCATCCCATGAAAAAATTCATTGCCAAATGTATTCAGTACAACTGGAAAAAGTAGTATAAATGCGGCACCAATAAAAGCACCACTAATAGTTCCCAATCCTCCTAAAATAACCATAAATAAAATGCGAAATGACAACTTAATGTCAAAAGCAACTGGTTCCATTGACTTAAGATAAGTAAATGCAAAAAGGGCGCCTGCAACACCACAGAAAAATGCGCTTATTGCAAAAGCCTGTAATTTGGTTTTTAACAGTGAAATTCCCATGGATTCTGCAGCCAGATCCATGTCACGAACCGCCATCCAGTTCCTACCCGTTCTCCCCCGGGTCATGTTTATCGCAAAGATTGTTAATACCGTCACCACAACCATTATAACTAAATACATTTCAAAAGGCGTTGTGAATGGTTTATTAAAAATAACAATATCCTGTGCCGTGATAATACCAGAAGTATCATAATTCTTAAACCAACCAAACTTATCTATCATCCAAATAATAAAAAACTGTGAGGCTAAAGTTGCGACCATCAAGTAAATACCGCGAACCCGTAAACTTGGCAAACCAAAAATGATTCCAAAAGCAGCCGCAATAAGCCCGGCAATACCTAACGCTACCGGGAAAGGAAGAAATGGAAGCCTTAACTCAAGGTTAAATAGCGCAAAAGCCCCCGCTGCCATAAATCCAGCTGCACCAAGCGCTAGCTGCCCGGCATACCCCATCACAATCTGTTGACCAATAGCTGCCAACGATAAACAAAGCCACGGGATAAGAATTGAAGTATACCAATAATCAGTAGGTACAATAAATGGAATAATAGCAAAACCTAAAATCATCAAAACCACAAAATTTGTAATGTCGTTCCGACTATAGCACAAAATAACTGGTTTAGATTTCATATCTCCTCCTCACACCCGCCGAATGATTTTCTCACCAAAAAGACCTTCTGGTCGCCATAGGAGGAAAAAAATTGCTAAAACATATGGTGCCCAACCTTCTATTCCACCTCCAAAATACGGTCCAATATATACCTCTAGCACCTTTTCAGATGCACCAATAATAAGACCCGCTACAATCGCGCCTGGAATAGACGAGAACCCACCAATAATAAGAACAGGCAATGCTTTTAACGCAAGATCAACCAATGCGAACTGTACGCCAGCACGAGCGCCCCACATCATTCCTGCAACAAGTGCAACAACTCCAGCAGCCGTCCAAACCATCAGCATAATGTTGTTCAGCGGAATGCCAATCGAACTGGCAGCCCCCGCATCATCCGCTACAGCGCGCAAGCCCAAACCCATTTTTGTATATCGAAATAAAAGCGACAAACCGAGGATTAACCCGGCCGCAACAACCCCTGCCGTTAAATCAAGTGCACTAATAAACAACCCCGTACTATCAATTATCCATTGTATCGGAAAATCACCAATACCCAAGTCAAGCCGCCGTACTTCTACACCCCATGCAGCCTGTGCTAAGCCCTCAAGCACAAAGCCAAGACCAATAGTTGCCATAAGAACGGTATCTTCACTTTCATTAAGTAAAGGCTCTAAAACAAGACGCTCTGTACAAAAACCAACAAGGCCCATTAACAAAATTGTAACAAAAAATGCCCCAATAAATGGTAACCCTAATTCCATAAAACCAACAAACGACAATACCGCGAAGAAAACCATCGCACCTTGAGCGAAATTAAAGGTTGCAGACGCTTTGTAAATTAGGACAAATCCAAGCGCCACAAGTGAATACATCGTACCCGCCAATAATCCAGCCACAACAACTTCAATGAAAAACAGAATTTCAGTCATGCGCCACTCCCAAGTACGCATCAATCACCGCTTGATTAGATCTCACTTGATCTGGTGGACCATCCCCGATGATCTTGCCGTAATCAAGTACTACGACATTATCGGAAATATCCATTACTACCCCCATGTCATGTTCAATGAGCACCATAGTTGTCCCCAACTCATCATTCACCTTTAAGATGAAGCGGCACATTTCCCGCTTTTCCTCAACATTCATCCCGGCCATCGGTTCATCAAGTAAGAGTACTTCAGCGTCAGTTGCGAGCGCCCGCCCCAATTCAACCTTCTTTTGCAAACCATAAGGCAATTTTCCGACAGGCGTATCACGAATATGGTGAATCTCCAAAAACTCAACTATTTCTTCGCATTTAGCAAGATTAGATTGCTCTTCTTCCATTGCCTTAGGAAGCTGTAACGCAACCTGAAGAAAATTCGCAGACATATGCAACTGTCGACCAACAAGAATATTATCGAGTACGGACATTCGCTTAAATAACGCAAGGTTTTGAAAGGTACGAGAGATGCCCTGCTGAGCAATAAAATTCGGGTTGATTTTCTCTAACATCTTGCCCTTAAATGAAATTGAACCTTCTTGCGGTTTATAAATTCCATTAATACAGTTGAGCAACGAACTCTTTCCTGCCCCATTTGGACCAATAATGGCCCGAATCTCATGCTCCAAAACAGTAAATGATGTGTTCGTAATTGCTTTGACGCCACCAAAGCTCAACGAAATATTCTTGATTTCAAGAATCGCATTACCGATTGGGAAATTTCGTTCTTCCGACATGCGTTTTAATGACTTGTAGTATTCTCAGTTTGACCCAACTGCATATGCAAATCAGGATGTTGTTCGCTCTCTTGCCTGAGAACATCTCGAAAGTTCTTCCGTCCTTGTTTAGAAATACCCAAGTAAAGTTCCTTTACTTTATCGTTAGTCAATAGACTGTCTGCCTTGCCATGGAGCATCACATGCCCTGTTTCAATTATATATCCATAATCAGCGTTTCGAAGAGCGATGTTAGTATTTTGTTCAGCAAGCAGAATACTCACCCCTTCGCTCTGATTTAATTTCTTGACGATATTAAAAACTTCAGAGACCAACTGTGGCGCAAGGCCCATTGAAGGTTCATCCAAAAGAAGCATTTTGGGTTTAGCCATCATCGCACGCGCCACAGCAATCATCTGCTGCTCACCACCAGATGTAAAGCCAGATTGCTTTTTTCGAAGATCTTTAAGGCGATTAAAATAGCTGTAAATTTTTTCTAATTCGTCACCAATTTCAGCCTTCGATAGCTTTCGTGAATATGCCCCGGCAATGATATTCTCTTCTACCGTCAAATGCCCAAAACAACGTCGACCTTCAAGAACTTGAACCAAGCCCATTGAAACCATCTCGGCTGGTCTTTGGTTCTTCACCTCAAATCCATCATAGATTATTTTTCCCGTGACTACCTTACCACGTTCAGAAGCCAACATTGTTGAAATTGATTTAAGGGTTGTGCTCTTGCCAGCACCATTACCGCCCAACAACGCCACGACAGACCCTCGAGGTACATTTAATGAAACGTCATGAAGTGCAGCAATAACACCATCATATACGACTTCAATAGTTTCAATTTCCAATATGTTTTCTGAGTTACTGGTCATCAAGTATCTGCTACAACCTAAAAATGTTTAACATTTGATCCACATCTCGACAAAGTAACACCTCGAAATTCATAAACCAAGAACTAAGAAAACTCTGCTGCTCAGTTCTTGGTCTATAGTTTACGAGGTACTAAATTGAACTCAAGAACATTGCTTCGATGTGATGTTATTTTCTTGAGCAAATTTTGCTGCAGAATCTTCAACAAGTTGTCGAATAAATGCAGGTTCAAGTGGCGCTTCCCAATCAGTGACCTGAACAAACTTATCACCATCCCACTGCATCATAGCAAACTTACCAGCTCCCTCATGATTCTCACAAGAAATTGCAAAAGGAGCTACCATTCCCATAATTCCAATTTCCTCAAGACGCTCGTTTGTCATGTTAAGAGCTTCATACCCATCACGAAACTCTGCCCCGGTGACTGCTTTCCCTACTTTTCCATGCATCTCTTGAGCGTTCTTAATTGCTTCAATCCACATCACCGCAGCTCCAAGACCTCGGTTCCAGTAAACAGAGCCAATTCTGCTCTCATCGGCCAGATTACCTTTCCCGGCACCATAAACCTGTTCCTTTATAGCATTGACTAGAGGAAATTGGTCACCCGGTAATGCATTCGCCATTGCATATGTCCCAGTAGCAGCATCACCAGCGGGAAACATATCCTCTTCTGCTGCACCAAAAGTCACATAAATCAGTCGGTCACGCGGAAATCCAACACGAGCTGCATTTGTCATTCCGGTCGAGTTCATTCCTGATCCTGCTCCCCAAAAAGTAACCCAGTCAGGTTGCTCTTTACGAACTTGCAGCCATTGGGATTGTTGCTCTAAGCCAGGTGGTGGAATTGAAATTTCCACCAACTCAACGCCCCAATCTTGCGCAATTTTTCGCATTGCTGGCAACGGTTCACGACCATAAGCACTATCAATATGAAGATGTACAATTTTCTTGCCGTTCATATTTTCAATACCGCCTTCTTGCTCAGCCATGAATTTCATCTTCACAGCGATTTGTGACCAATAATGACTTGCCGCATTGAAAACCCAAGGCCAGACACGTCCATCTGCCGCATCGGTTCTACCATACCCATATTGTGCCAAAACAACTTCATCCTCGGCCATGCGATTTATGACAGCATAAGCACCGGGCGTTCCTAATGTGTCAAATACAACAATCCTCTGGCCATCTTTTTCAAGCAGTCGCTGATAACACTCTACTGTCTTTACAGCGTTATATTCAGTTTCGCATTCCTGCCATGTTAACATCACACCATTAACGCCACCGTTCATATTAATGTAATTCAAATAATCAATCTGCGCACCGTAGTAGCCTGTTCCCATAGCAGAGTATGGGCCCACTCGACTACTAGCAATTGGAAAATACTGCGTTTCTTCCGCTGCACCCGCCACAGGAATTACCAGCGTCAAAAATGAGGCCAGTACAACAGTGAACGAAATAAAATACTGTCGAATCATTTAAATTTTTCCTCCCATAAGGTAATTCAATCTTAGTTAATAATTGTATAAAAATTCTGTTAAACAAATTTCTTGTTTATATGTCGATCTTAACGTATCTAGTCAAATTTAAATGAGTGTCTTTAACAAAAAAAGTCTTTTGTCAACCACAAAAGTATTGTACCTCCAAATTATCCGGCCGAATTATTCTGTTGCGACTTACACTCAACTTGGGTAAAGCATGATTCCTTTCAATGATCAAATTGGTATCTGGAAAAAAAAAGGTACCGGAAAATCACGACGGCGACCCAAGGGACGACAGCCTGAAGACGTCGCGCTTAAAGAAATCACAAGTCTTATCGCTAGCCGACCGCTGAGAAAAGATTTACTCATAGAACATCTCCATTTAATTCAAGATGCTTATGGGTATATTTCAGCAAATCATGTTGCAGCGCTAGCAGATTTTATGAAATTAGCACAAGCTGAAGTCTATGAAGTTGCCTCTTTTTATGCCCATTTTGACTTAGTGAAAGAAACCGAAAGTCCTCCCCCGCCTCTGACTATTCGCGTATGTGACTCGTTATCTTGTGAACTCGCCGGATCTGATCTCCTACTCAAAGAAATCAAAAAAGAACTTAATCCGCACAAAGTTAGAGTGATTCGTGCGCCGTGTATGGGTCGCTGTGATACTGCCCCTGTGGCTGAAGTTGGTCATAATCATGTTGATTACGCAACATCAAAAAAAATCAAAATGGTCGTTTCAGCAAACGATATCCATCCCCATATTCCTGAATATGAAAAATTACAAAAATATAAAGCCAATGGAGGTTATCAAAAACTCACGGAACTTCGACGAAACGGAAATTGGCAAGATGTTCAAAATAATATTATATCTAGTGGACTAAGAGGTTTAGGAGGCGCTGGTTTCCCCTCAGGAAAAAAATGGCATTTTGTCAGAATGCATGAAGGCCCACGCTACCTCGCTGTTAACGGCGATGAAGGCGAACCAGGAACATTTAAAGATAGATATTACCTTGAACGTGTGCCCCATTTATTTCTTGAAGGAATGTTAATTGCAGCATGGGCAGTCGAAGCCGTGAAAACCTTTATTTATCTTCGAGACGAATACCCGGCGGCACGCGAAATTTTAATTCGTGAAATTCAAGCATTGGAAAATGCCGAGATTGTTCCTAGCGGCTATATTGAATTAAGACGCGGCGCAGGCGCTTATATCTGTGGTGAAGAAAGCGCAATGATTGAATCTATTGAAGGAAAGCGCGGTCTGCCTCGACACAGACCACCATTTGTTGCAGAAAAAGGTATTTTTAATCACCCAACATTAGTGCATAATGTTGAAACCTTGCTATGGGTTGCAAGAGTAGTCCGGGAAGGTCCAGAGATACTCAATTCGGTAGAACACAATGGACGCAAAGGACTACGGAATTACTCCGTATCGGGTCGCGTTAACAATCCGGGAGTGTACCTGTTACCTGCCGGTTCTACCATTAACGACATTTTAAAAGCCTCAGGAGGAATGCTGGATGGTCATCGCTTTAAAGCCTATCAACCTGGCGGACCATCATCAGGCTTACTACCCGCATCCATCAATGACGTTCCACTTGATTTTGATACATTACAGCCTTTGGGAACATTCATTGGGTCAGCAGCCGTTGTGATTCTTTCTCACAAAGACAGCGCCAAATTAGCTGCAATGAATATGCTAAGATTTTTTGAAGACGAGAGTTGTGGTCAATGCACTCCTTGTCGTGCAGGTTGCGAAAAAGCTCTTAAATTAATGACATCACAAACTTGGGATCAGAACTTACTTGAAGACCTGTGCCAAGTCATGACTGATGCATCAATTTGTGGTTTAGGACAAGCAGCACCGAACCCTATAAGGTCGGTCATGCGGCATTTTCCAGAGGATATTCAATAATGGCCGACGGTACCCAAACAAGTATCTTTACCTTCAATTTAGATAGTCACGAAATCTCTGTTCCGGCGGGTTATACCATTTGGGAAGCTGCCGCTAGTCAAGGCATCGTTATCCCACACCTATGCCATAAGCCAGCGAAAGGTTATCGCCCTGACGGCAATTGTCGTGCCTGTATGGTTGAAGTTGATGGAGAAAGAACATTAACAGCATCATGCATAAGGCCCGTAACCGACGGAATGATCGTTCATACAGACAGCGAACGCGCACGAAAATCACGTGCTTTGATTGCTGAACTATTGGTGTCCGATCAACCCAAAATACGGCGCGACTTATCCGCGCATTTTTGGGATATGGCCGCGCTAAATAATATCAGCGAAAGTCGTTTTCCACCTAAACCCGCAGAGTATATCCCCCTACTCGACGATAGTCACGTTGCAATGCGTGTAAACTTAGACGCATGTATTCACTGTAATTTATGTGTACGTGCCTGTCGCGAGGTTCAGGTTAATGACGTTATTGGTATGGCGGGACGCGGTCATACAGCAAAAATCATCTTTGACCAAGATGATCCGATGGGGCAATCGACATGCGTTGCTTGCGGTGAATGTGTGCAGGCTTGTCCAACCGGTGCTCTTATGCCATCGACCGTTCTTGATGACAATCAAAGTGGTGATAGCAAAGATTATGATCGGGAGGTGAAAAGCGTCTGCCCATATTGCGGTGTTGGATGCCAAATTAATTTTAAGGTCAAAGAAAATAAAATTAAATTTGTAGAGGGAATTAATGGTCCCGCCAATGAGGGTCGGCTATGTGTAAAAGGTCGATTCGGCTTCGACTATATTCACCATCCGCATAGATTAACAAAGCCACTCATCCGCAAAAAAAATGCCCCACAGAAGGGTTTAAATGTTGATCCTGATAACCCACTGACTCACTTCAGGGAAGTTACATGGGACGAAGCACTTGATTTTGCAGCTGAGGGTTTATCAGTGCTACGAAAGTCTAACCCGACTTATGTTGCTGGTTTTGGTTCAGCAAAATGTTCTAACGAAGAAGCCTATTTGTTTCAAAAACTTATTCGACAGGGTTTTGGACACAATAACGTTGACCACTGCACACGTCTCTGCCATGCTTCATCCGTGGCTGCACTTATGGAAAATATCGGATCTGGAGCAGTCTCAGCGACATTTAATGAAATCGAAAATGCTGAAGTGGCAATCGCAATAGGTTGTAATCCAATCGAGAATCATCCTGTTGCAGCAACCTACTTCAAGCAATTTACTAAACGAGGCGGTAAACTGATTGTGATTGACCCACGTGGTCACGGACTGAAACGATTTGCAAGTCATATGTTACAATTTAAACCGGGGTCTGACGTTTCATTATTGAATTCACTCATGAACGTCATTGTTGAAGAAGAATTATATAATGCAAAATATATTGAAACATTCACAGAAAATTGGGCTGCGATGAAAGACCACCTTCGTGGGTTTTCACCAGAAAAAATGGCACCGATTTGCGGGATTGATGCAGAGCTGTTGCGTGAGGTTGCTCGCACCTATGCGAGAGCAAACGCTGCCATTATTTTTTGGGGTATGGGTATTAGTCAGCACATTCATGGTACCGACAATTCACGATGTCTCATTTCGTTGGCACTCATGTGCGGACATGTAGGACGTCCTGGCACGGGACTTCACCCACTCCGCGGTCAAAACAATGTCCAAGGCGCTTCCGATGCAGGTCTCATTCCTATGTTCTTACCTGACTATCAAAGTGTTACCGATGACGGGGTACGTTCTGTATTCACACAAGTATGGAATTCTCCAGATTTTTCCAACCAAAAAGGATTGACGGTCACAGAAATTATGGATGCGATCCATGACGAACACATCCGAGGCATGTATATTTTGGGCGAAAACCCGGCAATGTCAGACCCTGATTGTGAACATGCCCGTGCGGCACTCGCGAAGTTAGAGCATTTAGTTGTACAAGATATCTTTTTGACAGAAACTGCAAATTATGCAGATGTTATTCTTCCCTCATCAGCATGGTACGAAAAAACTGGTACCGTTACCAATACCAACAGACAAATTCAGATGGGCCGACCTGTATTGCAGCCCCCCGGAGATGCCAAGGAAGATTTTTGGATTGAAGTCGAAATTGCAAAGCGGCTTGGTCTCAAATGGACCTATGTTCATCCGTCAGAAGTATTTGCAGAAATGAAATTAAATATGCCTTCGCTTAACAATATTTCTTGGGAACGGCTCGAAAAATCAGCGGTAACTTATCCATCACTTAGCGATGATGATCCTGGTCAGGCCATTGTGTTTGGGGATGGCTTTCCGAGACCCAGAGGTGTGGCGAAATTCACGCCGGCTAATGTCTTACCACCCGATGAAAAACCTGATAACGAATTTCCATTTGTTCTCATTACGGGTCGACAACTTGAGCATTGGCACACGGGTTCAATGACACGTCGTAGCAAGGTACTTGATGCAGTGGAACCTGAAGGAAACTGTTCTGTTCATCCGAAGACGCTACGAGCACTTGGCGTTTCTGCAGGTGAGTATATCAAACTGACGACCCGTCGAGGGAGCATTACCGTGCTTGCGCGAGCAGATCGCTCTATTGCAGAAAATAGCGTCTTTATCCCATTTGCTTTTGTTGAAGCCGCTGCCAATATTCTCACAAATTCTGCAATAGATCCTTATGGTAAAATACCTGAATTTAAATTCTCAGCTGTTCGAGCAGAAAAGGCAGAGGAGGCAATCGCCGCTGAATAATATTGCAAACCAAATTCAAGATTTTCTAATAAATTGCTCAGTTTTTCCAGAGAAAATTAATAAAAAAGATTTGAATTAAAGCATTACGCCCATTTAATCCTCTTTAGTGTATGTTCTATGGCGAAAAACAAATTTGACTTTTGTGAAATTGAATCAAACCAGATTGAGTTAATTCATGTATGAACATGACATTAATCACTTAAACTTAATTCTAATTTTCTCCAGTTTTATTTATCTATTGGATTTGAAATATTGTCATTAAACTTCTTGAAGGACACAAAATTTAATAAATCCAATGATAATTCAGGACATTACAATTAAAGAAATCAGGAAAATATCTACGTGTGTCTTCGCCACATAAGAATACCGGCAGAAATAAATGAGATATTCAATATAATAGCTGAATTTTTACACATCAAATGGAAGAAGGAATACCTATCATTTTGGAGAAGAAATGGAAAAAGACGAAAGCATCAATGTACTTGGAGAAGCTCTTGAGGTTTGCTCAAGACATCCTTTAACTGGTTTTTTTAGAGACGCGCATTGCAATACCTGCGAAGCAGATGAAGGCAGTCATACAGTTTGCGCGGTAATGACCGACGAATTTTTAGCATTCTCAAAATATGTTGGTAATGATTTGACAACGCCACGCCCAGAATTTGGATTTAACGGCTTGAAATCTGGAGACCAATGGTGTCTTTGTGCAGCACGTTTTCTACAAGCCGCCGATGAGGGTTGTGCACCTCTAGTTCGACTTTCGTCAACGCACAAAAGAGCATTAGACATCGTACCACTTGACGTGCTCAAGAAATATCAGGCCCACAAAGGCGAAAAATAGAACATTATTAACCTGCGGTGCTTATGTCCATACCCAAGGCATGTGCAACGGTAAAAATATCCTTATCTCCCCGACCACACATATTCATGCAAATTAAGTGATCTTTGGGTAACTTTGGCGCAATTTCAACTACATATGCCAAAGCGTGCGCAGGTTCCAGCGCGGGAATAATTCCCTCCTGTTGACAACAAAGCTGAAAAGCGCTTAAGGCTTGTTTGTCTGTAATTGAAACATATTTAGCACGCCCAGTATCATGCAACCAAGCATGTTCAGGACCAATTCCAGGATAATCCAAACCAGCAGAAATTGAATGCCCTTCCAAAATTTGACCATCCTTATCTTGCAAGAGATATGTTCGATTTCCATGCAACACACCAGGACGTCCGCCGCTCAATGAAGCGCAATGCTCCATCGCTTCATTTACGCCCTTACCGCCTGCTTCCACACCAATGACACTTACCGAAGGATCATCAAGAAAGGGGAAAAATAAACCCATAGCATTTGACCCACCTCCAATTGCAGCAATAAGCGTATCAGGATAGCGACCTTCAGCTTTATTTATCTGCTCCTTCACTTCTCTGCCAATAACTGATTGAAAATCCCGTACCATCGCAGGATAAGGATGTGGTCCAGCAACCGTACCTATACAGTAAAATGTATCACGCACATTTGTTACCCAATCGCGAAGAGCGTCATTCATAGCGTCTTTCAATGTGCCTCTACCGCTCTTGACTGGAATAACTTCTGCACCAAGCAACCGCATTCTAAAGACATTAGGTGCTTGCCGCTCTACATCGTGAGATCCCATATAAACGACACATTTTAATCCAAATTTTGCACAAACCGTTGCAGTTGCAACACCATGTTGACCCGCCCCTGTCTCCGCAATAATTCTAAACTTTCCCATACGTCTAGCTAAAATAATCTGACCCAAAACGTTGTTAATCTTATGAGCACCAGTATGATTCAGTTCATCGCGCTTCATATATATTTTTGCGCCGGCAAGAAATTTGGTCAACCGCTCTGCATAGTAAAGCGGGCTAGGCCGACCGACGTAATTTTTCAACAAATCGGACATTTCGACCCAGAAAGTATCATCCTTTTGGGCCTGTTTGTATTGAGCTTCAAGCTCCAAAATTAGCGGCATTAAGGTTTCAGAAACGAAACGACCGCCAAATTTACCAAAACGACCATTCTCGTCTGGTCCTACCGAATATGAGTTTAACAAGTCATCCACGAACCATACTCCCGCCACTCAATTACAATAATGATTACCAAAAGTAAAATACTCATAAATGCATCACACTCAAGTCAATCAATTCGCGACATTTTATCTTTGTCAACAATTTCAAAAAAAGAGATATATCATCCTCTGTACCAGCGATAATATACTCTCCGGCAACTTTGTAAAAACCGTCATAATTGACATTAATCAAACACCCTGCATAGTCATAAGAAGAAAATTCACAACAAATTATGTGCCCGAAAGATGAACATTCTAAAAACTTTTTTAAACTGATACACTATCTCATTCCGGGATATATTAACAGATCCGTAGAATCTGGGCAATTATTATCACGCGCATTTCCTGTTTTGATGACCAGAATTAACCTACAAGTTTAAGGTGGTGGTTATAAAAGACACTGCAAATAGGAAAGAACAGTAGCTATTTTAATGAGTAAGAACGGTGTATTTAATCGCTTTTTATTAGTTCAACAACCGCGTTGACCAATGAAAAAGAAGACGACAACATCCTTACCAAATACTTTCTTCCCACATTCACGAACAAGCAGAGGGTGATGAGATTTTCTGGCTCTTTCTAACTAATCTGGAGATCCTACCAAGTGAGCTTAAACAGCTGGCAATCATATATTAAGAACTGTCCTGTACCTCATTTGATCAGGATTCAAGTGACAATTTTGGATGATGACTGATTCAATGATAATGCTGGTAATAATTCAAGGAAGTTGACCGAAACCCGTACGATTGGACGTATTGATCTACGAGCTTTAAGACTAAATTCAGAAAATCTTCATGATGTCCGATAATGGATCGATTCGCCGGTAGAATTTAAGTCAAACGTTATGAGAGACAAATGATGGTCATGGCGACATAACAGATATACGAAAATGCGTGCGGGACACGGAGGCGGTCGCTATTACTATTTCATTAGATATAAACGTGGATTGCAATCAAACAAACACTTGTTAGAGCAAAATAATTATTGAAGACCGCCCCCCTATGTGATTGGGATATTAACGATGCACGCGATATCCTGCTTCGGGAACTTTACAACAACCTGAAATGCTTTTGAGGCATTGATCTCTAATGACGCGCGCATTACAAAATAAATCAAGCAAAGTAAAAAGTATTTCACAAAAGCGATAAGTCTGCATCAATCAAACATCAATCAAAAGCAACTGATTTCACAGCTTGCATAAACGCATCAATTAGATCATGATCCTTTACACCCGGCGCGCTCTCGACACCGCTGGAAAGATCAACCTGACAAGCACCAGTCACTGTAATTGCATTGACCAAATTGCTCGGCGTCAATCCCCCTGCCAGCATCCACGGTATTGACCACTTGCGACCAGCAATTAGATTCCAATCAAATGGCAAGCCGTTTCCGCCCGGCAAATTGCTTTCTGAGGATGGCTTTGCGTCTACCAAGATCTGATCAGCAACGGGCAAGAAGTGATCCAAAATTTCCAGATCACGTTCGTTTGAAATACCAATCGCTTTGATAACCGGTAAACCAAATCGTTCTTTCACCTCAATGACGCGATCTGGACTCTCTGCACCGTGCAACTGCAACATATTTAGCGGAACAGTCCTAATGACATCATGTAACATATCGTTACTTGCATCAACGAACAAACCAACGGTTACCACTTTCTCCGGTAAATCTATCACCAATTTTAACGCTTCAGCGGCCGTGACATGCCGCGAAGAGGGTGGGAAGAAATTCAACCCCAAATATCTTACACCGGCCGTAACAGCGTGTTTTACATCCGATAAACGACACAGGCCACATATTTTCACCCTAATTTTTTTGGGCATCAAAAGACCATCTAATCTTTTAACAAAGCCAATACACCATCATTTTCTTCAGAATATTTGCTCTTTAATCGCGAAATTTCACGCTCAAGCCGACGCGCCTCGCGTCCCTTGAAATATGCTTCACGACGATGCTTATACTCGCGCATCCACTCCCAAAACAACCCAAATAGCAATCCGGCAATTATCCCACCAAAAACTGCAATAAAAAGAGGAACTTCAAATTGCCATGGTATTCCAAAATAATCTGATAACTCTTGTGGAAACAAACTAAGAGTAACAATACTGCGATTTGCCATAGCAATAATGATCAAAAATACTGAAAGACTTACCAATATTATAAGACGGATGTAATACACTTTAGTTCAAACTCCGTTTAGTTGTTTCTTTAAATTTTTACCTGCCTTAAAAAATGGGATGTGCTTTTCAGTAACTTGAACTAACTCACCAGTTCGCGGATTACGACCAACCCGCGACCGACGTTTCTTCACCCAGAAGACACCAAATCCACGCAACTCAACGCGATTGCCCTTCTCTAATGCTTCAATAATATGTTCAAAAAATATATCAACGATTCGCTCTGCATCTGCATAATTAAATTGAAAGTTTTCTTCAAACATTTCTTCTGATAATTTAAAATAAATTTCGCGTGTTAATTCAGAGCGAACCATATGTCTTTCTCCCTTTCACAAATATCTCAACTGACATCAAAATTTCTTGCCGCCCATGAAAGTCAAATTGATCCATAATTTTTTGCATTGTCACAAAATTAACTGACCGTATGAAGTTCAAGGAATATGGTCAAATAAATAAAAAATCCGAAAAATATTCGAAGGAAACTCAAAGTAAGACAACAATTAACCAACGAACTTCGGACCCTAGAAAACTGTTACTCAAGCAAATCGCGCGAAATCATTCTTCCGGTTTGAGTGCCTCACCAAGAATGTCACCAAGCGATGCGCCAGCATCCGTTGAGCCATATTGCTTGACAGCCTCTTTTTCTTCGGCGATCTCGCGAGCTTTAATTGAAATGCCTAAACGACGATTTTTTGTATCAATATTGGTAACCCGAACGTCAACCTTGTCACCAACCAAAAAGCGCTCTGGTCTTTGTTCCGAACGTTCTCGTGAGAGATCAGTACGACGCATAAAGGATTTTAATCCCTTATAATCAACCTCAATTCCACCATCCTCAACTTTAACGACTTCAGCCGTAATGATTGAACCACGCTTTATATCACCGATTGCAGTTACAAATTTATTTATTCCCAGAGCCTTAATTGATAAGGAAACACGCTCTTTCACAATATCAACTTCGGAAACAACAGCTTGTACAATATCACCTTTACGGTAGTTTTGAATCACATCCTCGCCACGCTCATCCCATGACAAATCTGAAAGATGAACCATACCATCAATATTACCTTCAAGCCCAATGAAGAGACCAAACTCCGTTATGTTTTTGATTTCTCCTTCAACTTGAGAGCCCTGCGAATGAATTTCGGAAAATACCTCCCAAGGATTGCGCATTGTTTGTTTTAATCCCAAAGAAACGCGGCGCTTAGCACTATCGATTTCCAATACCATTACTTCAACTTCTTGCGATGTTGAAACAATCTTTCCAGGGTGCACATTTTTCTTCGTCCAACTCATCTCAGACACGTGCACCAACCCTTCAACCCCAGGCTCTAATTCTACAAATGCACCGTAATCCGTTATGTTTGTCACCCGACCCATTTGCACTGATTCCAACGGAAATTTTGTCGTGACCGAGGCCCAAGGATCTTCTTGCAGTACTTTCATGCCAAGACTTATGCGATAAGTCTCCTTATTTATTTTAATAATCTGAACCTTGACGGTCTCCCCAATGTTTAGAATTTCAGAGGGATGATTAACACGATGCCATGCCATATCGGTAATGTGCAATAATCCGTCAACACCACCCAGATCAACAAAAGCACCATATTCTGTTATATTCTTGACAACACCATCAATGTTTTGCCCCTCAGAAAGACTCTCAACAACTTGCGCTCTCTCTTTCTCGCGTGATTTTTCCAGAATTGCACGTCTTGAAACAACAATATTTCCACGACGCCGATCCATTTTCAATATCTGAAAAGGTTGCTTTAAGCCAATCAGCGGCGCCGCATCACGAACGGGACGAACATCAACCTGCGAACCAGGAAGAAATGCAACGGCACCTCCCAAGTCAACAGTAAAACCACCTTTTACACGTGAATAAATCGCTCCATCGACATGCTCTTCATCTTCACTCGCTTTTTCCAGTCGATCCCAAGCCGCCTCTCGTCGCGCCATTTCATGGCTAAGCACAGCTTCTCCCCGCGCATTCTCTGCGGCACGAAGAAAAACATCAACTTTATCACCAACGTCAATCTCAGGAGGTTCGCCAGGGTTTGCAAATTCCTTCAGATCAACACGACCTTCCATTTTATACCCTACATCAACAATAGCCTGCCCCGCTTCAATCGCAATGACAGTTCCTTTGACCACCGATCCTTCAGTTGGGGTATCTATTTCAAAGCTTTCATTCAGGAGGGCTTCAAATTCCTCCATTGTGGCATTTTCCATATAGTGTTTAATTTCCTATATCTTTTTTTTGCGGTTGTTTTCTCATACGCCCGCAATGCGATTGAGGCGGGTCAAAACAACAAAAAGGAATCAACAAGTTGCAGAATTTCACCGCTCCCATTTACTCGCACCGGCTATATTTTCCTTAAATTAAAGTCAAACAACAGCTGAAACAAGATAATCATAGTATCGCAAAAAATTACACTGTTCAACCGATAAACAATGCATTAGTTAAAGAAATGTGGTTTTTTCTTAAAGACTTATATTAAGATCGAAAATACGAACTGATTTTGATGACTCTACGTCACTAATCTCTCAAAAAAATCTTAAGTAAAAACACCACTTAATCGCAAGCATTGCAGATAAAATTATCGATAGAGGCACCTGCAAAACTCTACATTTAAGCGAATTTTCCCCGCTTTTGGGCATTTTGTTGAAAAACAGAAGGAACATGTCGCATCTCTTCATCTATGAAAAAAAGAAACAACCACATAGAAAGAAAGTCACGACATGTCCTTATCTTCATTCATATCATATCTCTGGAACCGATGTTAAGGGGAATGATGCCCTGCGTTGAGCACGGAACTCGGCCCCTTGAATGAAAAGCACCAACGCTTTGTCGCCGCCCTTGATCTGCAACCGGTCGAAACGTTTTTTCGCACTGACCGTCATCGGCACGGA
>JAPORV010000059.1 GCA_026710055.1 Aestuariivita sp. | reverse complement strand
AACGTCACAGCTTTCAGGTGGTCCCTGACGCCCATCCCGTGCTCACACTCGCCTTTCCATCCTTCAGTGTCATTTTTTTCATCGGGTTGTTCAATCCGAGGGTTGTCATGCCTGCTGGGTACGTGGATATTTTTTTGACGCAAAAATCACCCGCACGGCATCATGAAAAAAGTTAGTGGGAATTGCTGCTAAGAGACTTCTGTTCAGGGAACTAATCGCCGGCGAGCAAGTCTGTAGTCCTAATGGAACGATTCCCGCATGCGTTAGAAAACCCAAGCCTTAAGGCTTGGGTTGAAGGGCGGACGGATAGAATTCAGGCCTCCGCAGAGGCCTGATCCTTTTTCTCGCCCTCACATTCTTCCTCGTCAACTTCTTGTGCCTAGATTTTTGCTCGTGTTTCCTCCATCATGCGGAGGATGGAAGCTCCGAGTAGGTCATGCGGCTTTTCTGTCTTTGGATCTATTTTCTTGATTGGCATGGCGATGCTCCTTCCTAACGCACATCGAATTGTTAGTGGTTCTTAGTGTGTGAGTAAAGTAGCAAACTTGCTGGAGCCATAAACGTATTTCGACTGACTTTAAAATAGAATATATTTTATTTTTTGTAGGGTGAGGTATATTAATAGGAAATGTTATTGAGTTTGACTTCATCTAGCGAAGGCTTTAAGTCCTTAAGTGCATCTTAAAGAAGAGAAGATAACTGCTAAGATTGTTCAATATTCAAAGAAATCCTTGGAACATCCTTCCCGTTCACGCTCAGTTTGAGGACTAATTTGGTTGGTTCTCTGACAGAAAGATATTACAATCTTGCAACCTAGAATACTTGGAGCGTTCTGCGCATCTAGAATATACCCCGCCATGTTCTTCCATAAGTTTGTCAAATTTGTTTATATCCAGCTTTCTCAAATGGTGAACATAGCGATGTTTCCAAAATATGTTGCTTGATGAAATATGAATCTCGCCAACTTTTGACTTTTTCTGGTTTTTCTTCGTTATTCAATGGGCATCATCGTCGATTAGATTTCCCATTTCGAGTCGGTCATCTCCTATGACATTTAAAGAGTGTTGTGTCTGAGCCGATCTTATCCTTGCTTGAATGCGTCCGACAAAGACAGTTAGCCGTCAGTTTGGTTTTTGATAAGGTGAATCTGGACAATAGTTCGTGCTGTCGGTAGTCCAGTTCAGCGAACTCTCCCCATAAGTGGGGATGTCGTTAAACAATAACGCTTTCTCGTGATCCCTCAAGTTACTACCTTCTGACGTCAAAGGGGTATATCCGTCATAGGGGGTTACTTCCACAAGGCTTTTGGTCGCGCACACGCAGGTACGGTTGCCTCCTTGGGATATCTTCACCACACCGCCTGGTGTGCTTTGAGGGCTCCCGCAATTGTCGTTTTCGTCAATGCTAAAAGTTCGCACTGCGTTTCTTGTATCGTAGCCAGGTATCGGCAGCACTCTCATTTCAAATCGACTATTCGCTATTTCAGAGTCGATAATATCATCTAGCCAACAGACGTCAAACCCTGAAGGTAATCCGGCTGTCCCTTGCCCGCTCGGCATTGTAAAGGTTTGTATTGTAGGGGTAAGGGGTCGACTAACTTCTGGCGAATAAAATGCCTCAACCCCGTGATTACGGAAATAATCGTATCCGGAGACGCGGAGAATCATAACTCGAAAAGTCGTGTCTTGGGTGGTGTTTCGGCTGAACACAACATCGAAACCGGAGATACAACCATCGCCAGCTCCACTATCTTCAAGTACACTGGTACCTTCGGTGTTACCGCCGGTTATAGTGACCGTTGGCAGTATCTGCGCCCATACCGGCGCGGCGATCACCGTTGCTAACAACGCAGCGGCGAGAGTTGTCTTTACTTGTTTCATTATCTGCCCTCCATCTGAAATGAGGGGGGGGGGTAAAGCGATACATGGTAACCTCGTTATGCAGTGTAGAAAAATTAGAAGTTAATTAAGACGAAAAGGTGACCTGTTGTCAATATAAAAGTTGAAGATAAGATCTTGGATTTGATCTTCCCAGCTGTATTGATTTAAATTCAATATGAGAGTTTTAAGGCGCGCAAGCAGCTTTCGCTGAGTCGCGCATTGACCTATGAACAAGCCGACCATCATGGTCGATTTTGCAACAATTCCCGCTAATCTTTTATTCATTTCAATTGCTTACAAAAATCGATAGAAAAATTCTTCGGTGACTTTTGAGTTGAATATGTGAGAATGCTCGCAACAATTATAAAAAGCGAGCAGGTTCATGAAACAGTCTTTCCGAAAATATCTATCAATGCCAGGGTTGCT
>JAPORV010000127.1 GCA_026710055.1 Aestuariivita sp. | reverse complement strand
GCAAGTCCAATCGCTTTGATCGGGTTTGGAAGGACTTAGTACCACGCTTCAATCGCCAAGGCGACTGGGTGCCCACATCGCCCGCCAATGACAATCGCGCAATTCGCGTTGCGCTGGCAGCTTAGAGACACAACATATGGTAGAAAAGTTAGCACACCATACAAGAATCGCTCCCTGCTTGTGAGACGTTGCAAGATTATTTATCCATATAGACTGTTACATCACCGCGAGCAACTGGATTGAGGCCATTTATAGATCTCAATAATGTAGATTTTCCAGATCCCGATAGCCCCATCAGAACAAGGATTTCACCTTCTGCAATTTCAATTAAACAGTTATGCACACCTAGAATCTGACCTGTCGCTAACTGTATTTCAGCACGATGCTTACCTGCATCCATCAACGGAAGTGCTTTTTCAGGATTGCGTCCAAAAACAACAGAAACATTGTTTATGTGAACTGAGGTCAATCTCTAACCCCCTCCCATGTTCAGTACTCGATCGAGAATAATCGCAACAACAATAACAAATCCTGCTTCAAAACCAAGTGATGTATTAACCTGATTGAGGGCTCGCACTACAGGCACACCAAGACCATCTGCTCCAACCAGCGCAGCAATGACAACCATGGAAAGAGATAGCATGATGGTCTGGTTTAAACCCGTCATTATCTGCGGAAATGCATAAGGAAGTTCAACCTTATAGAGCATCTGCCAATTCGTGGTACCAAATGCCCGTCCGGCCTCAACAAGTGCCTGCGGTGTGGATGACACACCAAGAAAAGTCAGACGAACAGGAGCTGGCAATACAAAAATAACTGTCGCGATCAGACCCGGAACCATACCAATGCCAAAAAAAACAATCGCCGGAATTAAATAGACAAATATCGGCAAAGTTTGCATTAAATCTAATATCGGTCGCATCACAGCATAAAGCTTTGGGCGATGAGCTGCCGCAATTCCTATGGGAACTCCTATCCCCATACAAACAAAGCAAGCGGAGAGAATCAGCGTCAAACTCTCAGTGGTTTCTTCCCAGTAATCTTGATTCAATACGAAGAGAAAACCAAATAGAACCAAAAGGCAGATTTTCCAACTTCGCTGCAAGACCCATGCCAGTATCACAAAAACAGCAATAATGAACAATGGGCTAGGTGTTTGCAAAACCCAAAGAATAAAATCAATTAATAGCTCCATTCCATCTGAAATAACATCAAGGAACGGATCAGCATTTTATCTAATCCAGTCAAATACCGCCTCAGCCCAATCACCTATCGGAATCTTGTTTGCCTTAAGCCACTCCAAAACAAACATCTCTCTCTTTTCGAAATGCTAACTTCAATTGCAATAATACAATATATGCGGTAAAAATCACTAAGTCCGGCTACAAGATTATCTGGTTACAGATTACCGAACAAAACATAGTTTCTTTTTGCTACTTCTCTCAAAAGCAACTTTGAAAGTGCACTATATTTTTTACTTGTTCGAAAAAATACTCAACAAATAAGAAAAGTCTCATTCTTATGAGTATTAAACGAAATCCACGTTTTCCCAGTTCCGCCATCAAATCTGGGCGACCATCATTAATCAGACAAACATCAATATAGATAAACGGGGAAATCTACAAAGTCCAACAATATCCCGGCGGCCAATGATCAACTGAATTTTGTCAGATCATTTTTTTTGAATAACAGCCAGCTTGCTAAATCAAAGACCTTTTTAGCTTAAAAATAAGCTTCTAACCAATCAATGAATCGGTTAGAGGCATTCTAAAATCATTCATTTGCTAGTTCCGCAGACACTGCGGTTTTTGCATCTCCACCATCAAAAGTTGATACTCCATCTAACCATTTATCAAGTACATTTAAATTAGATTTTAGCCAATTTCGTGCCGCATCATCAGGCTCTTCCCCATCGTTGAGAATCGCGCCCATAATTTCATTTTCCATCTCTAACGAAAATTCAAGGTTTTTCAATAACGTGCCTACATTTGCACAATCCTCCACATAACCAGCGCGGGTATTGGTGTGAACGGTTGCGTCACCAAGATTTGGACCAAAAAAGTCATCGCCGCCCGAAAGATATGTGAGCTCAAAATTGGCGTTCATTGGATGAGGCTCCCACCCTAGAAAAACAATGGGGTCGTTATCACCGGACAAACGATCTACCTAGTGTCTGTAAAAAAACCCTAAATTCGATATTAAAACGCTGAAAAAGTTGACTCTTTTGTCATTTTTCTCTGGCGAAGATTGCAGGTATTTGATACAATATCATCAATATTAACCAAGATTTGCTCCAAATCAGCAAATCTTCGCCAGAATCTCTCGAAAGAAA
>JAPORV010000374.1 GCA_026710055.1 Aestuariivita sp. | reverse complement strand
TGGTGCGGCTGGGACGTCTTATTCGTGAGAAGGAGCGAGAGCGTCTGAAGCGCCAGCAACGTCGTGCCGCTTAATCATCAATCCAAAAAAAACAGACTTCTGACAGGACAGGCGGAGTCCGTCTGCTGCGTCATTTTAGCGGAAATGTCGGCCTGATGAGGCCACCGGACATCGGGTAATTAGCAGTTGTGCGGTAAAATTCCCCAATAAATTTGATATTGCGATGAAAAATATTCATATTTTTCTCTTGGCAGTCGCCAGAAAAGGGGGGTTTTTTAACAGACACTATATATGAAAATGTCCCTGCCAGCGCAACAAGATTCCTTATAAACAAAAAACCCGGAATGTTGGAAATGGTCCATGTTTTGCGGCTGGTTAAATTTAATCCCGATTGGGTGAATATTCTTTAATGCGAAATGTCCCTCCTTGCAATGCCCGAACACTCGGTTTATCTTTTAAATATGAACTAAAAGCGGCAGAACAATATGGCAGACAATGACCAACATAAAACGAACTGGGAAGAGTTTGAAAGGCTGGAAAAAAACATAGGATACGAGGACATAGGTCGGACCTCGCTGCTTCATGATGGAAAGCTAGTCGCCATCTACAACGACAACGATGACGCGTACCAGATCGGCGTTGAAAAATTCGGCGCGGGAAATTTTTCGGTACAGACATTTGGAGAAAAGCCGAAATCCCTCGGACTTCTGGCAACTCACGGCATCATCTTTGATAAGTGTTGCGTGATGCCCACATTTTCAACTAAGATCATAAACAACCAAATTATCATTATTGCTGGAGTTTCCAACCCTGATTTAAACATGCCAAGTCAAACATATTCCGCGATTGTGGATACAGGAGCGCAAGGGACGGTCGTATCTAAAAATGTGATTTAGGATGCTAGTTTGACGTCGATTGGCACCGCGCGCATCAAAGGCGTAACCGGAACGGAAACAACGACCAAGTACAAGGCTCGCGTAGATATTCCAGTCAATATAGACAATCAAGGCGTTTTGGCTTCCAGAAAAGAATTAGAGGTTGTGGGCATGCTTCAATACATGGAAACTAATATACTGCTTGGTATGGATTTCCTATCGGCATTCCATATAACGATGCACGGCAACATTTTCATACTTAGCATCTAAAAAATGTCTCCTCATTTACAATACCCAAATATTCGGGGTACGCTATTGTGTGTCAAGTATATAGTTCCCTAAATTTTTATGGAGATTATATACTTAAGTAAACAAACTACCAAATATAGAAAGTAATCGGTAAATTTCTGATTATTTACACCACTTATAGTGTTTTTTTATTTAAGTATATAAGCCCCATTTTTATCATGGTACGTTTATTGGCGGTCTAGCTGTTGTAGGTACAACTCTAAATGGGGAACAGGTTTGTCCAGAACCAGATGGTGTCGACATCATCGATTTGGCTATTTTTCCAGATGATAGCCAATCTGAGGTTTTTTCTTCCTATTACCCAGATGGACCGCATGACTTTTTTGATGAGTTAAACACGGCCATAACAGATGCCCGAGATCGACATAACGTGCGTGTGTTCAATCTAAGTCTAAACATTGAAACTCCTATTTCGTCCAAATATTATAGCACTTATGCTCATCTTCTTGATCAAATTGCTGAAAATAATAATGTTCTTATATTCATATCGGCCGGTAATATTGATCAACAAGACTGGCGACCTGAATGGCCAAAAGATACTGCAGTTGCCCTTTCAAACTTAGCTGTTGCACGAAACGATGATCTATTGATACCCGCCGAAAGTGTACGAAATATCACAGTCGCCGCTTTAAATCCACCAAGTCAAGGAAGGTGTCTTCCTTTTGCACCAGCTTGTTACAGTCGACGGGGACTGGGTTTGCGCTCAGGAATTAAACCTGATTTTGCGCATGTGGGCGGTTCTGGATTCAGCCATCCATTACGCGGTCATGGTTTATACTCTATTTCACCAGATGGAACCGTTATCGACGGCTGTGGCACAAGCTATGCAACTCCTCTTGTAGCAAAAACTGCAGCAAGATTGGTACAAGAAATTGAAGGTGAGATTTCCCGGGAAACTCTAATTGCATTGCTTGTACATAACGCTGAAATTCCCACCCCTCTACATTCAAAGGATTTTGATCTCATCGCGCAACATTTGGTTGGCTTTGGAGTACCAAAGCCCGCAAATCAAATCTTGGAAACAGACGAACATTCAATAACTCTTGTGTTTGCTTCGCTCATTCAAAAGAGACAACAAATCAATTTCCAGTTTTCATGGCCTCTCTCCTGATATGGATTGACCGGTTGATTTGTGTGGCTCATATGTCATCGTATGCCTCCG
>JAPORV010000291.1 GCA_026710055.1 Aestuariivita sp. | reverse complement strand
CCTTTGCGGCACATCCCCTCGGGATCTGTGACCCGCGTTTTAAGAGAGAGGCAGCGCCACGACGAAAGTGACGTCAGGCGGTACCCAACCCGCGGATATCAGCGTGATCCACCGTCGAAAAAGCTGTCTGCACCCTTTGTCCGCCATGGTCTTGTGCGGAGGCATACGATGACATATGAGCCACATAAATCAACCGGTCAATCCATATCAGGTGATGGACCGGGTACGACGCTCATCGGGAAGTGCTGCAAAGGAGGTGCCCACACTCTTGAGCAACCCTGGCATTGATAGATACTTTCGGAAAGACTGTTTCATGAACCTGCTTGATGTTGATGATGATTGCGAGCATTCTCACATATTCAACTCAAAAGTCACCGAAGAATTTTTCTATCGATTTTTGTCAGCAATTGAAATAATTGAATAAAAAATTTAGCGGGAATTGCTGATAAAGCCTCCTTCTGAGGGCTTACATCTATCGAGCGATTGTTTTGTTCTTATCTAATCCCTTCTTTCGCTATTATAATCGAAATCCGCCACTGACTTTTGCAATTGGCTCGAAGGAAAAACCAGGTAGGTTCTAATGTGAGACAAATCAGCCTAAAGTTGATAATTTATTGTTAAAATAACAAACGGGTACTTTCAGTTGAAGCATAGGAGGCGCGCTGATATGGTGGTGTTTCATACGGGTTAAGTCTTTGTGCTGGAGTTTAAGGTTGCGGAGAACAAGGGTAAGGCGCAAGCGAAGCTGGATGAGGCGATGGTTTAGATGCGCCGTCAGGGCTATGGGAGGAAGTACCTGAACCGTGATGAGGTGATTCATCTTGTTGCGATTGTATTTGGCGTTGATGAACGCGACCTTCTTGGCATACGGGTTGAGCCCTTAACTTGTGATCGTGATTAATAATGAAAATGAGAGATTGATAACTGAATTTTATAAGGGTTGTTACGAGGCTCGGTGCATCGCATTCTACGGATTTTGAGGACATCATCCATTTGACATTGTTTTGGGTTGGCAGGTTCAGCCTTTCAAGAATCGCGTTATAATGATGTGTTACAATGCGGGCATTTGACGATTGTTCTGGCTCTTCAAGAAAGAGCGTTCTTGTTGCTATTGATTATTATCGCAAATTATACTGACAGAAAGTCGTTGCCGAGGAGCATCAACAATGGAGCGAAAAGTTTTACCGATCGGCAATCCAGATTTTCATTCGCTAAGTAGCGCATCAGCTGTGACCATACACTTTCAAAAGATATGCCATTACAATATCAGTTTCGAGATGCAATCTGTTAATAGGCTCAGTCGCATGATAAATCATCGATTTATCTTGGGACGATGATATCTCCGTCTTCTTAGCTTTGTTCCTACCTTTGCACGAATTTCTTTTGGGTCTAGTAGGCGAACATTGCCGCATAATTGTACAGGTAGTTCTATCGCTGTGAGCAAACTATTGACTCAAATTAATATCTGTAAGGAAGAAATCAAAGACTTGTCCCCATTCACATCAATATGCATATTAGGGCGTATAGTTTATAAGGAGTGAACATGAAAAAAAATCACTTAAGTTACTGGCATGGAACGACAATTATTGGTGTGAAAAAAAATCATGAGGTAGTCATTGCAGGTGATGGACAAGTATCACTCGGCCAAACAGTCATTAAAGGAACTGCACAAAAGGTTCGTCGTTTATCAAAGAGTGGGTTTGACGTAATTGCTGGATTTGCGGGATCTACCGCAGACGCATTTACGTTGCTAGAAAGGCTTGAAGTGAAACTAGAAGAAACGCCTGGTCAATTGGCGCGTGCATCAGTCCAGCTGGCAAAAGACTGGCGAACAGACAAATATCTCCAGAAATTAGAAGCGATGTTATTGGTCTCAGATGGAGATCAAATGTTGGTAATTACCGGTGTTGGCGATGTATTGGAACCCGAACATAATGTCGCTGCCATCGGATCAGGAGGAAACTATGCATTGGCTGCTGCACGTGGAATGATTGATGGAGGGCAAGATGCGGAAGAAATTGCACGTCGTGCGATGGCGATCGCAGCTGACATTTGTGTTTATACTAACAGAAACTTAACGGTAGAAAAAATTTCAAAATGATTGGTAGGGATGATCTTTCGGCTGCTGTGCGGGCGGGCATAATATCTGAAAGTCAAGCGATATCAATTATGACTTTGGCGGTATCTAGGAGGGAAGAAGCAAAATGTCTCAAGCCAATTGAAGAGCCTTTCAAGATTTTTAATGGCCTTAATGAGATATTTATTGTCGTTGGACTTGGGATACTGACTCTTGGATGGTATTCCACGTCACTCTTATTTATTGGTTCGCGTGGCTTTGAACAAATTCCTATTTTATCGTTTGCAAGTGCCGTATTTATTTGGCTTTTGTGTGAATACTTTATCCGTCATCGACGAATGTTAGCTCCAGCAATCATACTATCGTTACTTTGGACGGGAAATGCCAGCCTTGGTTTTTCGTTTTCTTATGCCGAAATTTTTATGATTATTCAACAGGATTATTCAAGTTTGCTAATGCCAATCGGTTTGACAATGTTATCACTCCTAGTGTTTTGGTGGCGTTTTGCGCTGCCGTTCGTTATGGTTTTGATTGCGCTTGGAACATTTAGCTTTGCTCTGCTTTTGACAGCAGTTCAAACTGACACGCCAGCAACTGCGATGAATATATTTCTATTGTCTAGAGAAGGGCCTTTCGCTTGGGTTACACTGGCAGTCGGGATTTGCGTATTTGCTGTGGCAATGTGGTTCGATATGTCAGATCCGTATCGCATTACACGGCGTTCCGATCAAGGATTTTGGTTGCATATTGTTGCAGCACCAGTTTTGACAAATACATTTGCTCTGAGTCTAATTGAGCAAGAAACTGTTGTAAGTAATCTTTTGCTTTTGTTGGTTTTGGCGGTGATTTCCCTAGTCTCAGTGATTATTGACCGGCGTTCGTTTTTAATTTCTTCTGCTGGCTATTGCGTAGCTCTAAGTATTATGGTTTTTGATGAATTCTTTGCTGGAGGTATTTTTCTTGGTCTTGGCGTTTTTCTTTTAACATTTGGTTCTTTTTGGGAACGCATTAGATGTCAAGTAATCTTACTACTGAAACCTGTTTTGCCAATAAAACATTTACCGCCAACGATTTAGGGGCTCATAATGACTGATCTTACTCCTCGTCAAATTGTTTCGGAACTTGATCGATATATTATCGGACAACAAGATGCTAAACGCGCTGTTGCTGTAGCGTTGAGAAGTCGTTGGCGACGTAAACAGGTTGATGCAGAATTACGTGAGGAAATTTACCCAAAGAATATCTTGATGATTGGTTCAACGGGCGTCGGAAAAACAGAGATCAGTCGCCGTCTTGCTAAATTAGCGCGTGCGCCATTTGTAAAAGTTGAAGCAACAAAATTTACAGAAGTGGGTTATGTTGGTCGCGATGTTGAGCAAATTATTAGGGATCTAGTAGATGCTTCTGTAAAAACAACACGTGATACAATGCGTGACGAAGTAAAGGGAAAAGCGCAAGAAGCGGCAGAAAATCGTGTTCTTGCAGTAATTGCAGGTGAAGATGCACGTGAAGGAACATTGGAAAAATTTCGGCAAAAATTAAAGGCAGGGGAACTTGATGATATTGTTGTAGAACTTGAAGTCGGCGATCATTCAAATCCAATGCCTTTGATTGATATACCCGGACATCCTGGTGCAAGTATGGGCATGTTGAATATTACAGAACTGTTTGGCAAAGCATTAGGCGGAAAGACTGTTCGCAAAAAAATGACTGTTGCTGATAGTTATGAAACTTTGTTTCAAGAAGAAGCTGATAAACTTCTTGAAGATGACATGGTTAATCGCGCGGCTATCGAAGCGGCTGAGCAAAACGGTATTGTTTTTCTTGATGAGATTGACAAGGTTTGCGCACGATCTAATGCGCGTGGTGCTGAGGTGAGCCGCGAGGGTGTCCAGCGTGATCTTCTTCCCTTGATTGAAGGTACGACTGTATCAACGCGCTATGGGCCGATAAAAACCGATCATATTCTATTCATTGCTTCAGGTGCATTTCATATTGCAAAGCCATCTGACCTGTTGCCCGAACTACAAGGTCGTTTACCTATTCGAGTCGAATTAAGGCCGCTGACTGAGAGTGATTTTGTAAGGATACTTACTGAAACAGATAATGCATTAACGCTACAATATAGCTCATTGCTAGCGACTGAAGGTTTGACGGTGAATTTTAGTGACTGTGGTATTAGTGCTCTGGCACATATTGCTGCTGAGGTCAACCAAAATGTTGAGAACATAGGGGCAAGACGTCTTTATACAGTTATGGAACGTATATTTGAAGAGGTTTCATTTTCGGCACCAGAAAGGGCAGGCGAAGTAATTGAGGTCAACGAAAAGTTTGTTGACCAAAACTTGGGGGAACTCACACGTTCTGCTGATATCAGCCGTTATGTGCTCTAATCAACATGTTAAGAATTTGCGGCTAAACTGATAGAAAATCAGATTTGCTAGCAAAGATTTTCTTATCCATTGGCATTGATCGTAGAGATTATTATTAAGTGATTGATTTAGAGACGTTACAACTTGCACAGCTCACACATGCAATAAGGCGAGAAGCATATCCTATTTTGTATATTGATCAAATTTAGAGGGGTGTTTTTCGTTGTCGGATAGACGAGATTGAATTTCTTTAATTAGTGTCTGTTAAAAACCCTAAATTCGCTGGTAAAATATTGAAAACATGTGCTTCTCTGATGCGTTTGTTCTGATGAAGATTTCCGATATTTGGTGCAATTTCTTAATATCTTACATGATTTTCATTGAATCAACCAATCTTCGCTAAATTGAAGAAAAGGCACCCACATATTTCGGTCAAGTCAACACGTTGAAAAATATACTTTTATGCATGGTAATCTTTTGAAATTTAAGAAAAATAGGGTTTTTTTACAGACACTAATTAATGTTGTCGTATTGAATCAAATACGGCAGATAAATTTGGATATTCAAGAACGCCTGTCCCGCCTTCATGTGTGGCTCCAACGAATGTTCCTATCACAATTCTAGAGCCATCGCCGCAAGAAAAATTAGAAATGAAGATTTCAACTCCAGCTTGCTCTTTTTGTCAAGGCTGTAGTGAAGATCACCAACAATTCCCGCTAACTAGGGTGAATAGTAACGAGTGTCATTCGAACTCTAAGTCTTTGAGAAAACTAGAAAAAAATGTTCCAAAAATAACATTAAAGTCTCAATTTTGGTGCAGAAATTTTACGAAAAATAATTTTTTTCGTAATTAGTCGTTACGGGCTTAAAATGGCAGCACGGGTTGTGCTTGCCCACGACCGCGAGCAACCGAAGGTGTGAAAAATCGTTTACCGTCAATAATTTCCTGAACTGTTAGCATTTGCATGCGGGCATATTTAACGCCAGCAACCTCAAGGTCGCCAGCTTGAGCCATTTCGATGTTAAAATTCCGTGTTTTACGATCACCAAGATCGTTCAAAATGATCAGGCCTGCCATTTTTGCGGTATCGCGTTCCAGCACACCGCGAAGGTCACGAATAACGTTTATACCAACATTCCTACCACCCTTGACTTCAATAACCATACTTTGCAAATCGGGTTGGCTTTGCAAATCAAAATACAAACGACCATCAACGCCGCCGTCAGTACCTTTTTTTGTCGTGACAAAACCATCAACTTGTTCTACTGCCCATTTTTGAAAGTGATATTTATCGCGCTCCCATAAGTCACGTGCACCTTCAACATTACGTGGCACGCCCTCGACGGTAAAATCCTTTCCTTCTATCAAACCCAACCGGTCACGCAGTCGCACACTTGCCACACGTTTGATAGCGTGAATAGCGATGTCGATCCCGATCCAGCGCCGCCTTAACTTATGCGCCGCCTCAATGGTTGTCGCGCATCCACAAAAAGGGTCAAGAACCACATCACCAAGATTGGAGCTGGCCAATATGATCCGTTCAAGAAGTTCCACCGGCTTTTGCGTGGCGTAACCCAAACGCTCCGTAGAATTTTGATTTAGAATGGGGATGTCCGTCCACCAATCCTCTTGCGTGGTTCCGTCTTTTTCGTCTAGGTAATCACGCACTACCAGATCCGGATGATCTGCTTCCCAATGCAAAGGAACATCTTTCTGGGAGCGAATTGGACTGTCCGTTATTCCTCGCCCCTGTAGTCTGTAAAGTCTCCCGTCATCGTCTTTAAGGCGATATTTTTTGACGGTGGATTCAGACAGGGGACGTGCTACCGCTCGCCAATTGAATTTCGCAGATTTGGAATTTCCATACAGTAGAATCACGTCATGTTTCTGACCGAATTTCGATTTTGGTTGCGGTCTGGATTTGTAACACCAAACGATTTCATTCCTGAAATTGTCATGCCCGAAAATGGCGTCCATCATTACCTTGACATAATGGGAGGCTGTCGGATCGCAGTGAAGGTAGACCGACCCCGTGGGCTTGAGAATGCCCCGCATGGGCAGAAGCCGTTGCGTCATGTAGACCAAATAGGCCAGCACCTTCGGGTTGGACTTGCGCAAGGCGTTCAACCAATGCCGCCAGAATTCCGCTATTGCATCGTCAACCCCAGCCTCCCGCATCAGCACAGGCATATGTCTCGCTGCCCGTTCGGTTTCGATATCTAACGTCCACGTATCACAGAACGCTTCCACCTGATCCGGTAGCGGCCGGCCAGTCTCATCGGTATAGATGTTGTTGTAGTCCCGGTTGGAATTGAACGGCGGATCCAAATAAATCAAATCAACCGAACCCAATTTCATTTCTTGCATGATTGTCAAACAATCGCCATAAAACAGCCGATTCATTGAAAGCACTCGCGCAAAAAAGCTCCAAAAGCGTTTTGGTTTTTACGCTGATTGTATTTCCAGTTACCCTCAGCAATGTAAAATGGCATCCATTTTGGACTGTAATGATGATGCGAGCCGTACCATGCTCGCTTAAGAAGCGACCAAAATCCTTCAATTGTGTTCGTGTGCGTGTCGCCATCGACATATCGCACTGTGTGATTGATTGTCGCCGAAGCATAGACCGCTTTAGCGGCGTTGTAAGCACGATACTCGTCAGTAATTAACAAAGAGCCTTCGGGGTCAACATGGTCTTTCAAAAACGCCAAGATACCTTTAGAATTTAATCTTTGCATGACTTTGGCAACAACGGCATCACCGCGTTCTACCGCACCAATAACAGGAGTTTTTTGGGTCCCTCGACCACGTTTGTTACGCGTGTTGTTGGAATTGTTGTTCTTGCAAGGTTTGCCGCCAACATAAGTTTCATCTGCTTCGATTATACCTTGCAACAACCTGCCTTCATTTGTTAGCATCGCGGCGCGAATGCGTTGTTGCATAAACCAAGCCGCTTTTTGTTTCATCTCAAGGTCGCGAGCAAGTTGGCAACTTGATAAGCTTTTTTTGGCGTTGACCATCAAGGCTATTGCCAAAAACCATTTTTGTAGCGGAATTTTTGTCTTTTCAAAAATAGAACCCGAAAGCACATTGAAACTTGACTTGCAGGAATGGCAATTCCAACGGCCAACTCGGTTATTTTCCTGCTTGCCAGCAACATGACGTGAGCCACAATGTGGGCAAATGGGTTCATCACCCCATCGCATATTTTCTAAATGCTCAACACAGGATTCTTGATCGGGGAATTTCGCAAAAACGGTTAATAAATTCATGGGTTAACTCCTTTGATGTTACCTAAAAAATAGGTATCAACAAAAATTTGTCAAGCCCATAACGACTAATTGCGATTTTTTTAAATTGCGTAACTATATGAAAATAAACGAAAAAATATTCTTGCGGGAATTGCTGGAAGATCACTACAGTGCCAAGTGACAACATTGCCCAGATCACCAGGGTGTGTTATTACTTTCCAAATTACATGTTGTTCGTGTTGAATTCATTTAATGAATGTGATCTAACTAAATGAAAACTATCATCCGTATAATCTGTTAAATCACAAGGTGTTAAGTCAGTTACTTTCGCTCCCGGTGTCAGTTGTGCTTCTGCTTGTAGCAACCCTTCGTTAAGTGAGAGGTAAATGCGTGGAACTTTGAAAATATCGGGGATTAAGCTAGACAATAATAGTGAATCAGAATACCCAGTTAGCGTTACGTGTACGTTCTGTCCAAAAGCATAAAGAAGTTCATGTGTAATGGTAAATCATTAGAGTGAAATTATTTCTGACCGCAGTATGATCAGAGCAAAACTACTGCTCACTTGGTAATTTTGATCTTCCTTAATGCTAGTTCCGTCAATGTCTAATAATATTCCATCTTCCTGCTTTGGTATATTGGGCCAAGTTGACTTATCGTTTATAAAATGGACATGTATTTCACTCTCGTCAATTTCGGCAACATTTTCAGTGAAATTCTCAACATCTGTTCCGACAAAAATGTGGTGATCCCATGTAAGACTAGTATTAATATTGCGAAGAGCAGCCAGTATTAATTGGTGTTCGTGAGGGCTTGCTTGCATTGCGGCTAATCCGTAAAGTTTTTAGTAAACTCATACGTCCTGACTTCGGAACTAACTTCAAAAAGGTGTAAAGAAAAAATATTTAATTACATTATCATTACTATTGATTAGCAATTCATTTATGTTGGAAATAATCAAATTATGCCCTTCAGTTTTGATGTCAGGTTTTTGTCATAACTTACAAACAGTGCGATGCTTTGTTATTTCCCGACGTGACAGATCGAATTATGTGGTTTTGAGCACACTTTTTGATCTCTCGTTAAAGAGTATGCTTTGGCTATTGTTAATTTGAAGTAGGGTGTACTAATCAGTGCGAAAGCTAGTCAGATAAGTTATAAGTTAGAATTGGTATGATACGCAAAAAAATGATAAATTTGCGAATAGCGGGATAATAGTGATACGATCCGATAAGGAAAGAACAGGTAAATCTAGCGCACCTAGAAAGGCCAAGGCATCAAGTCAAGAAAAACGAAAAAAAAATACACCCTGGTTAAAAATAGTGCCGATAACGGGGTTCAGTTCTCGTCGCATATTTCGTTATTTTATATGGGCATTTTTTTCGTTAATTCTTGTCTTTTTCCTTTTGATTTTGTTGTTAAGGAGTGTGAATCCACCGATATCAAGTTTCATGTGGTCTGAAAGCAGACGATTGGGAATCATTGCTCATCAATGGGTAGCAATAGATCAAATTAATTTGGATTTGGCGAGGTCTGTTGTTGCAGCAGAAGATGCAAATTTCTGCAATCATTGGGGAATTGATGTGAATGCTGTTCGTTTAGCAATATCTAAAGGATCAAGAAGAGGTGCTTCGACAATTTCTCAGCAAACTGTAAAGAATTTGTTTTTATGGCAAAACCGATCTTGGGTCAGAAAGGCATTAGAAGCTGCACTAACCTTGGTTATTGAGTCTATGTGGTCAAAAAGAAGAATTTTAGAAATTTATCTAAACATTATAGAATATGATGAAGGTGTATTCGGTATTGAAGCAGCAGCACTTCATTACTTTGATGTGCGAGCCGCAGATTTATCGCCATTGCAAGCCGCTCGTTTAGCCGTTGTTTTGCCTGATCCAAAGTCTAGATCGGCAGTGAATCCAGTACCACGTTTGAAGAAGTTGGCAACTGCTATAGTTGATGGTGCGCAAACAATCAAGTTAGATGGTCGAGCTTCTTGTTTTGAGAAGTGAGTATTTTCGTTTTAGAAAGAGAGTTTTTGTAGTGAGTAAGCAATGGTAGCGCGTTTATATCATGTTCCTTTATCTCCGTTTTGCCGAAAGGTTCGTTTAACCTTGGCGGAAAAGAAAATTGATGTTGAGTTGGTAGAAGAGCGATATTGGGAAAGAAATCCAGAATTCTTGCGTCGTAATCCTGCGGGAAAAGTTCCCGTGATCAAGATAGATAACATGATTATGTCAGAAAGCATTGCAATATGTGAGTATATTAATGAAACAATACCTGATCCCCCATTGATGCCTCAAACCCCTCAAGAGCGCCAAGAAGTCCGTCGGTTAGTCGGGTGGTTTGATGATAAGTTTTATAGTGATGTCACATCAAAATTGCTGTACGAACGGGTAATTAAAAATATGAGTCGAGAGGGTTACCCAGATAGCACAAATGTAAAGTCAGGATCAAAAGCAATCAAGTATCATCTCGATTACATGGCATGTCTACTTGATCGGCGAAAATGGTTGGCTGGTGAAGTTATGACGCTCGCAGATTTTGCTGCTGCTGCACATTTGTCATCATTAGATTATCTTTCTGATGTCGATTGGAACCGATCAATAAACGTTAAAGATTGGTATGTTAAATTGAAATCACGCCCGGCATTTCGTTCAATACTGGCGGACATTGTTCCAGGATTTCCACCGTCGACACATTATGCTGACTTGGATTTTTGAATTGAAATTCGTATGGATGAATTTAAATACAAGTTAATTGAACGCGCAAGAGAAGAAGGCTTTGTTGCCGCAGGCGTTTGTAGTCCCGATGCAGTTCCAGATTTTGCACAGCGTTTTGCGGTTTTTTTGCGATCAGGTTATCATGGTGAAATGAATTGGTTAGAACGACGTGTTGAATGGAGATCTGATCCGAAAACGTTATGGCGTGAGGTGCGTTCGATTGTTATGTTAGCCGAGAGTTATACACCCGCTTCTAATCCGTTGAGAAAATTGAATTGGCGGGATCGTGGTGTGATTTCAGTTTATGCTCAAAATAAAGATTACCATGCTATCGTAAAGAAAAGACTAAAGCGATTGGCGCATTGGATGATCCGTGAGGCTGGCGGTGAGGTTAAAGTGTTTGTGGATACAGCACCGGTTCCAGAAAAGGCTCTTGGTCAGGCTGCTGGACTTGGATGGCAGGGTAAGCATACAAATTTACTTAGTCGGTCGTTAGGAAACTGGTTCTTCTTAGGATCAATTTTTTCGACGTTAGAACTTAGCTCAAATCTTCCAGAAATCAGTCATTGTGGTTCATGTAAGGCTTGTTTGGATATCTGTCCGACAAAAGCGTTTATTGCGCCTTACCAATTAGATGCACGACGTTGTATTTCTTATTTAACTATTGAACATCGAGGTCCAGTTGAAAAAAAACTGCGCCCGCTGTTAGGCAATCGCATTTATGGCTGTGATGATTGTCTTGCGGTATGCCCATGGAATAAGTTTGCAGTTAAGGCGAGAGATGTGCGCTTTTCAGCAAGATCAGATTTGGAAGCGCCGAGATTGGCAGATCTTTTGAAATTAACTGATTCTAGTTTTCGTGAAATGTTCTCTGGTTCGCCAATTAAGCGGATTGGTCGTGACAGATTTGTGCGAAATGTGCTTTATGCCGTCGGTAATTCAGCAAAATCTGATTTATCGCTTTCTGTTAAAGTGCTGATTGAAGATTCTAATCCTGTTGTTGCTGAGGCTGCGAATTGGGCGCTGGAACAATTAAAGGCAAGAGAAAAATAGTGACAGCAATCTTTTTCTGTGACATGAAAAGGAATATTTCAGTGATCCCCGCTAGAATATTTTCTTTATATTTAACGAAAATTAGGAATTTATTTTTTAGTAAGCGTTTGGCGAGGCGGTGATAACTTACAATACTCCATTTTATTTATTGAGATGTAAAAACTGCTCTCATTTGAGACTGAGGTTTAGCATTCCAATTTTGGTGCGTGTATCAAGAAATTGGTACTCAAATAAAATCATCATCTCTTCAGATTTGGATTTTAAATCATCATTGTCTGACGAAATATTCACCGCTTAACCGAACGCTTACTATTGTTAGGTATAGTTTTGATGATAACAAATATTTGCAAATGTCTATAAATTTTATTTTGAGTAAAATACGATAGGCCGCGTTTCGAAATTTGCGTAGTAGTTTATATTTGATTTATTTGATATCGTAAACTTTACCCAGAAAAGATATAGCAAAAACGAGTTGGCAAGAAAACAAAAAATTGTTGTACGTTAAACAAGGCAGCGGCAATGGCACAACCTCAAATTGACTTGTCTCCACAGATTTCGGACGATGTTAGAAAAACCACGTGCTATATGTGCGCGTGTCGATGTGGTATCAATGTTCATTTAAAATCCGGTAAAGTTACTTACATTGAAGGAAATAAAGATCATCCGGTAAACAAGGGGGTTTTATGTGCAAAAGGGTCAGCAGGAATTATGCAAGTCAATGCACCTTCACGTTTGCGAGCGCCTCTTAAGCGTGTTGGGCCACGAGGTTCTGGTAAGTTTGAAGAAATAAGTTGGGATGAGGCGCTTGATCTTGCTGTGAGTTGGCTTGATCCAATTCGAAAAAAAGCACCAGAAAAGTTGGCCTTTATGACTGGGCGTGATCAAAGTCAATCTTTCACCTCGTTTTGGGCACAAGAATTTGGCACGCCTAACTATGCGGCACATGGAGGTTTTTGCTCTGTCAATATGGCAGCAGCAGGAATTTATACATTGGGAGGAGCTTTTTGGGAATTTGGTCAACCTGATTGGGAGCATACAAAGCTATTTGTTTTATTCGGTGTAGCGGAAGATCATGATTCAAATCCGTTAAAAATGGGGATTGGGCAGCTTAAACAACGTGGCGCTCGTATTATTGGGGTTAATCCTATTCGAACAGGATATAACGCTGTGGCTGATGATTGGTTTGGAATTACGCCTGGAACCGATGGTCTTCTTGTATTATCTCTGGTTCACTGTTTAATTAAGGCTGGAAAAATTGATCTTGATTATTTAGCGCGCTTCACCAACGCCCCCTGTTTGCTCAACAGCAATCCAAAATCGCCTCAATTCGGTCTTTTGTTACGCAATGAAGAAGAAAAACTACTCGTAATTGATCGTCGCACTCAAGAACTAACGACTTTTGATCAGAAAGGTGTAAAGCCGGATCTCTCTGGAACGCATAGCGAAGGAGGTTATGCACATCGATCTGTTTTTCAACTATTGGTAGAGAAATATTTAGATGAGCGCTATACGCCAGAGTGTGCAAGTAAGCGTTGTGGCATATCGGCTGATAGAATTCGTGCATTAGCGGGCGAAATGGCAAGAGTTGCCTTTGAAGAACCAATAGAAATTAATCAAAGTTGGACTGACTTTCGTGGTGAAACACATCAAAAGATGATTGGGCGTCCCGTTGCGTTTCACGCAATGAGAGGGATTTCGGCGCATGCCAATGGTTTTCAAACCTGCAGGGCATTACATCTCTTGCAAGTGCTACTCGGCTCTGTTGAAGTACCGGGCGGATTTCGTTTTAAGCCACCATACCCAAAACCGGCTGAAGCGCATCCAACACCTCATTATCACTCAAATCCAAACCGACCGCTAGATGGACCACATTTAGGATTTGTTCACGGCCCTGACGACCTTGCGGTAAAGGAAGATGGAACACCTGTGCGAATTGATAAGTCATTTAGTTGGGAAAATCCAATGTCGGCGCATGGTTTGATGCATATGCTTATCTCTAATGCACACGCTGGAGATCCTTATCATTTAGATACCTTATTTCTATACATGGCAAATATGTCATGGAATTCCAGCATGAACACTTGCGGTGTGATTGAAATGCTGACAGATAAAAATGAGAATGGTGATTACGTAATTCCACGTATTATTTATTCAGATGCATATTATTCTGAAATGGTCGCTTATGCTGACTTGGTTTTGCCAGATACAACTTACTTAGAGCGCCACGATTGTATATCACTTTTGGATCGACCGATTAGTGAAGCGGATGCAGCTGCGGATGCAATTCGGTGGCCAGTCATTAAACCAGATAGAAACGTGCGTGGGTTTCAGACGGTTCTCATTCAGTTAGCCAATAGAATGAAATTTCCTGCATTTACTAATGAAGACGGTAGTGCGAAATACCAAGATTATGCAGAGTACATCATTAAACACGAGAGGAAACCGGGTATTGGACCGCTCGCCGGATGGCGTTTGCAAGGAGATCATTCAAAAGATACGTTGGCGGGTTTGACTGCTGACGGCCGAGGGTCACCAAATCCTGATCAGATTAACAAGTATATTGCGAATGGAGGCTTTTGGATTGGTTACATTCCGTCTCATGCGCAGTATTTTAAACCATGGAATATTGAATATCAAAACTGGGCTGTGCAACTCGGGTTTTACGATAAACCGCAACCTTATCTATTCAATTTATATTTGGAGCAATTACAACGTTTTAAACTTGCGGCAGATGGTCATGGACAGCGTCAACCGCCTGATCATTTACGGAATAGGATCAAGCGATATTTTGATCCGCTACCCGATTGGTACGATATGGAACCAGAAAATCAAGGAGCCGAATTTCCAATTACGGCACTTACTCAGCGTCCTATGAGTATGTATCACTCGTGGGGCACACAGAACGCTTGGCTGCGTCAGTTACATAGCCATAATCCGTTGTATTTACCTATTCTTTTGATGCAAAGACATGACTTGGAAGACGGCGACTGGGTTAAGGTTATTTCACCGCATGGGGAAATCAATGCTCCGGTTTTTCAAATGGCAGCGCTCAATGCTAATACGGTTTGGACGTGGAACGCGATAGGCAAACGATCTGGAACTTGGGGACTTGATAATGACGCGGTTGAAGCAAAGCAAGGTTTTTTACTCAATCACTTAATTCATGAACTCTTACCGCCTAAAGGCGATGGCTTACGCTGGGCTAATTCCGACCCAATCACAGGGCAAGCTGCATGGTTTGATCTTAAAGTGCGGATTGAGAAAATAGATAAGCAAGATAGCGTGAAACCATTATTTTCTGATATTCAATCACCGGTGGGCAAAGGACCGAGAGAACTTAAGTGGGAAGTAATCCCATGATTTATGTCAGTTATTGGTCATTTGAATCCGACATTACAAAGTTCAGATTTCCTGATCTTGAAACCAAAGTTAACAAGATATAAAAAATTTAATAATATCAGTTTCTTAAAAACCTTGAATAATAAAATTAAAAAATAGAATTGATGGTTTATTTGAAGGTAGGGATTTTTTTAAAGTCAAGTATTTCATTGATTTATAGCATAAATTATTCTCAATTGTTATGAAACTTTTCAAAATGAATATCACTTATATCGTAAGTTTTCCTCTCAAGCTCAGGATATCTGCAGTTTAGCACTACTGGGGAACTTAGGGCTAAGTACTTCTCCATTTTCAATCGTAAAATAAAGTTTGGCAATTTCTGATGACCCTACTTCCTGACAATACTAACCTTAAATTGGGTCTTGTGATTGATCTTGACACTTGTGTCGGGTGTCACGCTTGTGTGATTTCGTGCAAGGGTTGGAACACTCAGAACTACGGCGCGCCACTGTCTGATCAGAACCCGTATGGTGCAGAGCCAACCGGAACGTTTTTGAATCGTGTACATTCATATGAGGTTATGCCAGAAACAGGTACAGCGCATTTAGTTCACTTTCCGAAGTCATGTTTACATTGCGAAGATGCACCATGTGTTACAGTGTGCCCAACTGGTGCTTCATACAAACGAACAGAAGACGGCATTGTACTCGTAAATGAGAGTGATTGCATAGGATGTGGCTTATGTGCCTGGGCTTGTCCTTACGGAGCAAGAGAAATGGACGCGGCAGAGAAAGTTATGAAGAAATGCACATTGTGTGTTGATCGCATTTACAACGAAAACTTACCTGCAGAAGATCGTGAACCTGCGTGTGTTCGGACATGTCCGGCCGGAGCACGTCACTTTGGAGACTTGGCTGATTCTGAAAGTAATGTATCAAAACTTGTTGCTGACCGAGGTGGAGTAGATTTAATGCCTGAGCAAGGCACAAAGCCTGTCAATAAATACTTGCCGCCAAGACCAAAAGATCAGTTAGATGAACAAATTGATATTCTTTCCTCATTTTTGGAGCCAATTGCGACAGAACCAGATGGATTTTGGGGTTGGCTAGATCGTACTCTTGGTAGAATTGACGGAATGAATTCAGGAGATACCTGATGAATCCTGCACCGTCGGTTATTTTATTTACTTGCTTTTCGGGAATTGGATTTGGATTGTTTTTCTTTCTTTCCCTTGGGTATGGCTCAACTGGATGGATTGCAGCAACATTTTTTGCTATTGCATATTCATTGAGCATTGGCGGTTTGCTTGCGTCAACATTTCATCTTGGGCATCCAGAGCGTGCGTTAAAAGCATTTACCCAATGGCGCTCTAGTTGGCTCTCACGTGAAGGATGCTGCGCGGTTGTTACTTTATTGGTCATGACGATTTTAGGTTTTGGCCGCGTGATTTTTGAAGTCCATTGGTATTGGCTTGGCCTTGTAGGTGCTGCAATGAGTCTGGCAACGGTGATTACGACAGCGATGATTTATGCACAACTAAAGAGTGTTCCGCGTTGGAATTTACTGCTCACGCCTTTTTTGTTTATTGGTTATTCGGCGATTGGTGGCGCACTATTGGTCGGGCAAATTCAATTGACAGAGATTTTTATTGTAGCCACGGCTGTTATCCAGCTTGGGTGGTGGACTTTGGGTGATCAAGCTTTGGCGAAATCAGGAACATCCTTGAAGACTGCGACCGGACTTGGAGATATTGCTAATGTAAGGGCTTTTGAGGCACCGCATACTGGCCCAAATTACCTCACGAGAGAAATGGTATTTGTTATAGCGCGTCGTCATGCCAAACTATTACGGTTTATTTCTGTCATTCTTGCTTTTGGAGCACCTGTGATTTTGTTGAATTTACCCTTTGCGCATTTTTTTGCAGCTATGGCAATCATTAGTCACATTGGAGGGGTTTTGATTGCCCGATGGTTATTTTTTGCAGAGGCGGAGCATGTCGTTGGTTTATATTACGGTGCACGATAAATCAGAGACGAAATTCGATTGCTAAATTAAACCAGCAGATGCCATTGCAGCATCAACTTTAGCTTTTGCGGCATCGGATAATGGTACAAGCGGTAGGCGCACTTCAGCGCTACACAAGTTAAGTTTTGACATCGCGTATTTTACACCAACTAATCCTGGTTCAACAAAGATTGCTTTGTGCAATGGCATTAATTGATCCTGAATCTGCAGTGCTTTTTCGTAATCATTTGCGAGACATGCCTCTTGCATCTTACTTGAGAGTGCTGGCGCCACATTTGCAGTGACTGAAATGCAGCCAATACCACCTTGGGCATTAAAGCCATGCGCAGTGGCATCCTCGCCGGATATCTGAATAAAATCCTGTCCGCAGGACGTTCTAGTTTCGCACACGCGCTCTAAACTAGCCGTTGCGTCTTTCACACCGACAATTCTGGGAAGTTCGGCTAGCTTTCCCATTGTTTGCGGTGTCATATCAACTGCAGACCGTCCAGGAATATTGTAAATAATAATGGGAATTTCGGCACATTCATGGAGTGCTATGAAATGTTCAATCAATCCCTCTTGAGTTGGCTTATTGTAATATGGAGTGACCACGAGAACGCCTTGCGCTCCGACCTTAGCGGCATGCTGTACAAACCTGATTGCTTCTGACGTATTATTTGAACCAGCACCAGCGATCACTGGTATATGATTATCTGCTGCCCTCACGACTTCTTCAACAACAGTTTCGTGTTCTTCGTGGCTGAGTGTTGGGCTTTCGCCTGTCGTTCCAACAGGTACAAGGCCATGTGAGCCTTCTTGAATTTGCCATTTCACGAGTTCGCGAAGTGTGTCTAAATCAAGTTCTCCGTTACGGAATGGCGTAACAAGTGCTGGCATTGATCCCTTGAACATTAGAGCGCTCTATTTCAATAGTAACGAATAAACATAAAACATTATTAATGATGCAATACTATCCAAAATAATAGTCGTCAAGGACTGGTAAACATTATTGTAATTTGTTTGCGACGTATAGAGTTTTTAATTTAACATTCTAAATTTTGGTCTGCCACCAGACATCAGTTTGTCGATTTCTATCCGAGTGGACGACGGGAACGGACATCGCTCAGTGGGAAATGGGAAGAGTGTTTATGGATGAAGAGAGATCAGGTAGGTACGAGGATATCTTTCAATTGGCTGAGATTGGCGAATTGTTTAATCCAGCGAATATCCCGGTATCCGCCATTATGGGGTTCGATTGGATTTTCGCCACCTGCTCGACATTTAGTGCTCCGTCCCACGATCTGCACACGTTTTGATGCAAACTTCTCAAAGGTGCGAACTAAAGCCCATTGACATTTATCGTGCGGCGACGACCCCTGCAACCAGATAAATGACCGCCGCGAAGCTTAACACGGTCTTATCGTATCGCGTTGCGCTCGCACCAAACTCCTTGATTTTGGCGAAAACATTCTCCATCCAGTGTTGGTCGCGGTCAAAGTTGCGCGGACCGGTTCGGTTCGTCTTCGGAGGAATTACCGACCCCACTCCGGATTCAGCGAACATATCAAGCAAAGCGTCCGAGTCAAAGGCCTCGTCATCAATCAACCTCTCACATGAAAGGTCCGAGAGAAGGTCGGGTATTGCCATGAGATCGTGGCTCTGGCTCGGTAGAACAACAAAACGGACCAGTTCCCCAACCGTATCGGTCAACGCTACGATCTGGCGCGTCAAACCATCCTTTGAAAGGCCGATACCTTCGTTTGCTCTCCTTTTTCGAACCTAAAAGCCTTTGCAGGGGCTTGCATGATGATCCTATCGACCGATACATCGAAACCATCCCATAAGATGTTTAACATACGCTCAAAAAGATCCTTCTGCACCCACCGGCGAAACCGCCAGAGTACGGCCTTAAGAAACAACCGATTGTCGGCCGTCCTTCCGAAACCCGTCGCCTTTCCCGAAAGAAGCGGTTCAATCTGCTCCCACATGTCATCCGTCAAAACGGTTTGATCTGTGTTCATTGTTCTGCTCTCTCATGGCTCAAGATCGCCTCTTTTGGGGCGATTCACGATTCTGAGTAACCCAGAATCAGACAATTTTCAGTGGCAGATTTCTACGGACCTTAGTACAAAGAATGACAGTTAATGTGCGGATGATTATGACATTTATTCTTAAAAACAAGGAGTAATTCGGTTCCTTCAATTATTCACAGATTCCAAGTGCTGTTTGCAATTTAGTCAATAAAGGAAATATTGGTTATCTTTTGCCTTCTATTTTTGTCCCAAAATCATGTGACGTTTTTTTCCATAACCTGGACAAATTTCGATTTTAAAACCAGCTATTTTGAGATTGCGTTTTACAAAGCCTGCAGCAGAATATGTTGCGAAGGTACCACCAGATTTTGTTTTCTGAAATACGTGTTTTATCAAGTCAAGTTCCCACAGCTGCGGATTTTTCGCTGGTAAAAATCCATCCAAATACCATGCATCAACGATGCCTTTCCATAACGGAATAGTTTGTCTGGCATCGCCAATAATTACATTTAAACTTACCGAATCAAATTCAAAATACCTCTTATCTGGATGCCATTGGTCAAGTAGCAAATTTGAAAGTGTCGATAACTCAGGAAACAAAGATAACGCTTTTTTCATAATATCAACGGTCAAAGGAAAAGCCTCAAAGGACGTGAAATATAATTGACCACATGTTTTGCTATTCTGCCATGCAGCAAGCGTTGCGAGGAAATTTAGCCCTGTACCAAATCCAAGTTCAGCAATATGAAAATTAGGGCAAAATCGCTTAGGTAAATTATTTCCATTCAAAAAAACATAGCGTGTCTCAGCCAAGCCGTTATTCAAAGAATAATAGGGATCATCAAAACAAGTCGAAATCGGAACCCCAAACTGGCTCCATTTTAGTTTACGATTTTTGCGTTGCATTGTTCTCACAAATTAGCTTTCATTGCGGATAAATGATTATAGCAAATGAGAAACATCAATGACAGACATTACAATTTGCGGTGCTGGTATTTTTGGTCTTTCAATTGCATGGGTTTGTCTTAAACGCGGCGCAAAAGTGCGTATAATTGATCCCAATGGCCCCGGTTCAGGCGCAAGCGGCGGCTTTGTTGGTGCGCTTGCTCCACATGTTCCAGAAAATTGGAATGATAAAAAGCGATTTCAATTCGATAGCTTAATTCTAGCAGAGTCTTTTTGGCAAGAAGTTGATCAATTAAGTGGCTTATCATCAGGCTATACGCGTTCTGGCCGATTTCAACCTATCGTCAATGACCGTGGTTTAGAATTAGCTAAATTAAGAGAAGAATCAGCTCAGAAACTCTGGCGAGATAAAGCAAGTTGGAAAGTTGTTCCGCTCGACAGTAATTCTTCATGGAAATTAATGTCCCAAACGGGCTTTCTCATTTATGACACTCTGAGTGCGCATATCCATCCTCGGAAGGCATGTAACTCTTTGTTAGAGGCAATAAGATATAAAGGTGCAAAAGTAGTCACTGATGCCAAGCAACAGGGTTTAACTATATGGGCAACGGGCGTCGCTGGATTAGAAGTACTTTCAACTGATTTAGGCTACTCAGTAGGAAATGCAGTCAAGGGGCAAGCAGTTTTGTTAAAGCCAAAAGTTTCACTTCCATCCGAGACTCCGCAGATATTTGCAAAAGGAATTCACATTATTCCGCATAAAGATGGTACAATCGCAGTAGGCTCTACCTCAGAGAGTGAATTTTCAACTTCGCATGTAGATAATCGTTTGAAGAATATCATTGAACAAGCAAAACAAATTGTACCTTTGTTAAATACCGCTTCTGTTATTGACAATTGGGTTGGTTTTCGTCCAAGAGCATCTACCCGTGCACCTTTGTTGGGCGCTTGGCCTAATCGATCTGATCATTACATTGCAAATGGTGGATTTAAAATTGGATTCGGAATTGCGCCATTAGTTGCGGAAATGATGGCTGACTTGGTCCTTGATAAAATTGATAGAATTCCCAAAAATTTTCAGATAACGATTAAATAAAATAAAATTCTACAATAAAGTCGAAGCCTACAAAATTGCAAGTCCTGCAAAATGTCAAATGCTCAGAATTGAATCATCGAAAGATGTGCACTGTATATGCTATTTTTCAATTTTCTAGTGTCTTCGCTAGAAACTGTCATAATTGACATTAATCAAACTCACTAGTGTACCAACTGCATTGAATTGATGGAAATATCACTTTCATTTTTGACGTACATTTTCCGTTCACAAAGCTGGATAGCTGAAAAATCTATGGTCCTCACAAATTATAAACCATCAATTCAATAATTTCCGGATACTAGTGTCCCATTTAAAAATCAAATAGATTCGATTGGTTAGAGGGAGTATTGGTTTGAAGTTTGTCTTGAAATCCAGTCAGTAATTGTTGTAATTCAATTGTCTCAAACAGCGTGACATCT